>NZ_JALNTH010000038.1:0-65357 GCF_023161935.1 Pseudoalteromonas sp. 2CM28B | reverse complement strand
TGAATATTGGGTACCCATGGCACACCTCCTGAACTTATAGTTTAGTAAAGGTGGTGCACTTCGACCTTGAATCTGGCCAATATAGTAAGAAATATATGGTTAGATTTATATGTTGATTTGAGATGTTGAGTGGTAATGGAGATGTTTGAGTTTATATACTTAAGCTTTTTATAATAATCTTATGGCCAATAAGAAACTTCAGGCACAATAAAAGCTCAGCAAAGCTAAGTGACATACTATTTATTTAATGGATTTTATTAGGCTAATAATTTTTTACTATTTGAATAGCTAGGCCTTCGCTTAATAGCTTGATGTTTACAATAACTATCTAATGAACTTACACGCCCCACTGCTCCATGAAAAACATTGCCAAATTCGGTTGTAAGTTTTAACCAGTTCTTTGGCGCTATACTCAAACGTATCAATAATTCAGGTTTTGAATGCGCAATAAAGCCTATTTTATCAGCGCGAATACATCGACCTGTTAATTCAACTAACTCTAAATACGTTTTTAATTCGAATGGTAAACCTTTTGGCATGTATTTTTTAGACTTTCCTGCAAAGCGTAATAACTGTTTTGGCTGCTTAACTTTTAACGCCTGGTTGCTTTTAAGTGCAATTGATTTTATGCGTTGTTTTACGCTCGTAAAGTGCGAATCCTCAGGTGTTTCAGCCGCTTTGGCGCGTATTGGATTTAAATCTACATATGCCATGCACGCCAACAAAGCAGCTTCATCTAGTAACGCTTGAGATTTAAATCGTCCTTCCCAAAATCGCCCTGTGCAGCCATCTTCTTTGTTAGCTCGCCTCGCAATATTTTCGTTCAATGCTCGCATAAACCAGCTAATACTACTTAAGCGTTCTCGATACAGCTTTAGGCTCTCGTTTAAAAACCAACGTTCGGTAGCCGATAACTTCTCACCGCGTATAAATTTATGCGTGATAGCGGTGCCTTTAAAAAGCTTGTGCCAACGAATTGCTATCGCTTTGTCGTTTAACCTATTAGCTTTTTTATCATCTACATACAACACAATATGTGTATGATTACTCATAACTGCGTATGCACAAACATCTATACAAAATACCTTTGCAAGGCTGATAAGCTTATCCTCTACCCACCCTCTTCTATGCGCGTAATTTTGTCCTGTAAAAGGGTCTTCACCACACAAATATGCCCGGCGAACACAGCGTGAAATACAGTGATAATATTTTGTATCTGCCAAACTTATTTGGCGCTTACGAGCAATAGCCATAACACAACCCTGTTCATTATTTAAGCTAAAGCGTAGTCCGAGCTTGTGTTTTATACAACTATTTTGATGGGTGTCATAGTTATATTTTAAATGGGTGTCATCATTATTTTAATAATAATTTTCATACTTATTTACTAGAAAATGGGATTTTTAAAGGGATGTGGTGGTGTATTCCCAATAAAGTATTAACTTGTTATTTACAAGTAATGCTATAGTTAGTTATATCGTTTTAGGTGTTGATTCAGTAAAAAAATAAATGACGAACAATATAATAATAAAAATCAATATGGTGTGGTTTCGCTTTTTTGCGCTCCTGTTATTTTTACTAACAAGTAGTGCTACATTTGCCAATAGCTCTTCACTAACTTCATCTGATATAAAATCAATCCAAAGCCTGCTTAGTGATATTAAAGCCGACAAGCTAGATTACCTTTTACACCAAAAACAACTAACCCACGCTTATAATGTCACTAAACATACAAAGCATAAACAGTTGCACCTTGAAGCGGCTGCATTATATTCAGAGCTACTTTTTCGACAAGAACAATACACCGCGCTAAGTACCCATTTGCTAATGTATTTAAAGAGTACTGAGCTTGTAACATATAAAAACAGTCACCTACTATTTTTAGAGGCTCAGCTTAAGCTTTTCGCAATTAACAAAGAATTAAGTAATGCGCAATCGCTTGCTAATCAACTGCAAACGCAGGTAAAACAGCTTTCTCCTAACGAACAAATCATTGTTTTTCGGGCTATAGCCTATTACTACACCGAAACCGACGAACTTAAAAAAACGCTAAGTGCGGCGTTAACAGGTTTAGAGCTTGCTATAAAGGAAGAAGACATAGCCTCGCAGGGCTACTTTTTTAGAAAAATTGCCGACGCTTACAACTACCTCTACAAAGATGATAAAGAAAAAGCCATTTACTATGCCCAAAAAGCGGTAGATGCCTACGAGCAAACAAGCGACGGCCTATTTACTGCTAAAGCTTATTGGAGTTTAGGAAACGTATTACTTGAGGTCGGTCAGCCTAAAAACGCGCTTGTATACTTAAATAAAGCGCTGGCTTATTTTAGCAAAGTTAATATGAAAAAAGGTTTAGCCTTCGCTCAATATTCTATTGCAAATATTCAATACCTGCAGGGTAATTACGATACAGCTTTAATGCTTACAAACAAAAATATTGCACTTGCAAGCTCTGCCGGCATTAATGACATGCATTTAGCATCAATGATTTTATTATCAGACATCTACACAAAACAAAATTTATTAAATAAAGCCAACCAGGTAAACGACAAAGTATTTTTAAACCTAGATAAATTTAGCCGCAGCATTTATAAGGCTGATTTTTTAAGCAAACGCTATAAATTAAAGCGCCAGCTTAACTTCACTGAAGATGCATTTAAAGCTATTGAAGATGAGCTTGCTTATACAATAAAACACTACGAAGCCACCAGCGAAACCAATATAAAAACCTTACAAGTTAAATTTGAAGTAAAAGAAAAAGAAGACAAAATTTTACAGCTAGAATACGAAAAAGACATAAACAAACTGCAGGCAACAGAAGAACACCAGCAAAAAATAATTTGGCGCTTAAGTGCCTCAATTGCCTTTATTTTAGTCATCGTGTCGTTATTTTTATTTTACCGCCAAATGCGCCAACGTAAAAAATACCATGCTATAGCATTAACCGACTACCTAACTAACAGCTTAAACCGACGTGGCATTTTGCAAAAAGCAAATGAGTGTTTATCCCAGCAGAGCCTAGCAATAGCCATCGTTGATTTAGATTACTTTAAAGCTATTAACGACAAATATGGCCACGATATAGGAGATTTAGTACTTATAAAATTTGCTCAAGCAGCAAAAGACACACTAAGTACTAACGATAAGTTTGGCCGCTATGGCGGCGAAGAGTGGCTATTTGTTTTAAAAACGCAAAATCGCGATAAAATAAACAACTTTTTTGAAAATCTTGAAAATAAGTTAGCGCAGTACTGTAGTCATATTGAGGCATTGCCAAGTAAAACACACGTTACCTTTAGTGCTGGCGTGGCAATAAGTAATGCTAAAAGCGACTCACTTAGCGAGCTAATTAAACGTGCAGACCAACAACTCTATAAAGCAAAAGAAAATGGTAGAAACCAAATAGCAATCGCGTAAATATACGTTATTAGTCACCTTCAATAATCATTTGCTTTATTTTTATCGCTTTTTCAAAGTGATCTAACTTATGGGTGTGTATCCACCACGTAGCGGCTTGCATCAGCAGCTCTGGATTGTCGTTTTTATTTGCAAAAAAAGCGTAAAAAGAAAGGCCTACGTTTTCGCCTTTGGCTGCTATTTTTTTATCGCACACAGCTATAATTTTTGCTTTTAGTTCTTCCTGCATACATACCTTATTTAATTGTATTTTAATTATCTAAATATAGCGTTTAAAAAACTAACAATTAGCTGTAAAAGACTTCTATCAACAATACTATGATTCTCAAACTCTTTATTAGGCGTATTTACTTTTGTAGCTTTGCATTCATTATCTAGCGGCTCATTTTTATGTATATTGGTTTCATAAGCTATATCAGCTTGCTCCATACATTGTACAGAGCCCGCATAAGGCTTTGCCGCACAGCCAGTTAAAAATATACACAATGAAAATACAATTAAAAACGCTTTCATATTCAATCCTATTTTACGCACCCTTGTACTTTAAATTATAGCTGTAAGTTTGCTTACTTAGGCGGCTATTAAAACAATTAGATCAATAAAAAACACACCAACTTCATCAAAAAAAGTGTCGCCTTTAGCATCCTTTTTTATTTGAGTGCTTACACATTCATTGTAAACCTCTGAGCTTGTTTTAGCGCCATTTAGCTCAGTTATTTCTGCCTCTTGTATGCATACACGTCGTTCAGAATGCTCGGCTGTACTACATGCACTTAATAACGCGCACAGTAATAATGCTGTAGTGGGGCTTTTTAAGTTCATCCTTAAACTATCCTAATATCTAAAGTTTTATAAAAATATAGGTAAGGCAAGTATGTACATCTTGTACCCAAATAATGCGCTACTTTACCACCTCAATAAAATACCCAACCAGTAAAAATATGTAAGCTTATGTAGCGTCAAAAGCAATCACTTCTTTTAATCTGAAAAAATTGCAGCTGTTTATGTGTAAAAGTTACAGAGCAACGCCATCTAAACCAGCCAAAAGTACATTAAAGTCAATTATATCAACACATTAAAATTTGGCACTGCGCTTGCTTTTAAAAGTTTATAAAGCAATTACAGCAAGGAAAGAGTTATGAATATTTTTGAAGCGCTACGTCACGACCACGATAAACAACGCGAGTTAGTAGATGCCCTTATTCAAACGCACGGCGATACGCAGCAGCGCCACAAGCTAATGGACGAACTAAAAACCGAATTAGAAGATCACGCAAAATTTGAAGAGCGTTATTTTTATAACCCACTCATGTTTGACGATTTAACGCACGAAAAAGCACGCCACAGTGTTGCTGAACACCATGAAATTGACGAATTAATAGAACAACTTGAAGACACCGAAATGAGCTCATCTGCTTGGTTAGTTGCAGCTAAAAAATTGCACCATTTAGTGCATCATCATTTAAGTGAAGAAGAACATGAAGTATTTCAATTAGCGGGTAAAGCCCTAACCGAAGGACAAAAAGAAAGCCTAGCTAAACAGTATAACGATGCCATGCATTAGTTATTAATTAAACCGACTTCCATACACTCCCTTGTGTACTTATTGGTTATAAGCCGTATGGCTTATAACCATTTTTTTGCAGCGCTACTTAATGGTAAATTTAACGTCTTGCTCGCGTAACACATACAGTGCAAAACACGCTGCCCACATTGGCCACGCTGTAAAAAACAATAAGTTATTAAAGCCATCAATATACTGATTATAAGATGAAAGCGTAGAAAGGCCGTGCATTACAAATATAACGCCATAAGTAAGGCGCTTTTTAATACCCACTAAAAAAGCCAACACTAAAATAAGCTGTAACGCCCCCAGTACATAAGCAACCACATCTGTAGAGCCGCTAATACCATAAAAATGCTCAAAAATTCGAGCGCTATGCCCAGGGTTAACAAACTTATCAAACGTCCACATAATCATTACAATAAATACGCCTAGGCGTAGCGAAAAAAGCGACCACTGCAAACGATTTTGAAAGTCAGTACCTGTTGTACCAGTCATAAAATTTCCTTAAAACTAAATAATTTAATGTTGAAACTAGCAAGACCGCTCAACACATATTTTATTTCATCTTAATGTATAATTTTTTAATAAATTCTGTGCCCTGCTTTGCGTTTGTTTGCGTATAAAACCGCTATTTATAAATTACGACCTTATCATGGCAATAACTAACTACAGTATTTGTAAAACAAAAACATAGTGCCTAAAACTGAATAACGCTTTTGAGCAATGTGCTAAACTTTTAACGTTTCATTCTAAAAAACAAAAAGAATTAATATTTATTGAAAGTTATTCACAAAGCTGCAGGTCTTTATTGCCACATTCACACTAACCAAAATGAGAACCCTTTTGAAACATTCATATTTGGCACTTTTTATAGCCGCTTCACTCACACCTAATTTTTATGCTCATGCGGCACAATCTGCAGCTAATACCGACTCAATTGAACGTATTGAAGTAGCAGGCCAAACGATTAAATCTCAAGGGCTTTCTGTAAAAGATGCCACTATTAACGGCCCCTTCGGCGACAACCTTGCGCTGCAAGACATAGCACGCTCAGTAACGCCTATTTCAAGCGAGTTAATAGAGCAACTAAATATTACTACTCTACAAGACGTACTAGCAGTGAGCCCAAACACTTACTCTGCAAGTGGCTTTGGTGCACCCAGTTTACCTACTATTCGTGGCCAGCTAGGTGAGCTTTTTCAAGATGGTACACGTCGCCAAGCAGGTAATAATGGCTTTGGCGTGCCGTTATCGTTCAATTCTGTAGAACAAATAGATGTAGTAAAAGGCGCACCGCCGGTTTTATTTGGCTCAAGCCAACGTAACGGTGGTTTTGTAAATTTACACTCAAAGACTGCCTCTACAGATGAAAGTAAAGGTAAAGTTAAACTCTCAGCGGGGCGATGGGATCAATACAGTGCGCAAGTAGATTACACTGCCCCCATTATAAAAGATAAAGTGGGGCTTAGAGTAAGTTACGAGCACCTCGATGAAGGCAGCTACTACGATTACTCAGGCACTAAAAGCGACAGTTTATTTGCAGCACTACGCATATTGCCCGATGATAAAAGCAGTTGGGATATTAACTTTGAGTTATACCAAGTTGAATTTACCGACAACGCCGGTATTAACCGCCCTACCCAAGCCTTAATTGATGATGGCCTTTATATTACCGGCCAAGGCGTGCAAGCCAATGGCAGTACCGTACCTGCAGCGGGTTCAATTGTATCGCCTACTGGGCAAGTAAAAATAGATCGCAGCACCGTACTTACCGACCCTGATAACCAAAACGAAGCAACCACTTATTTAATTCACAGCATTTATAAGCGTGAGCTAAGTGCTAATGCCTCACTTAAAAACATTACGTATTTTCAGCATTTACAGCGTGAAGAAATAGCCCAAAACAGCTTTGTAGAAATTATAGACGGCGCCGATACAGCGCAAAACCGCACTGAGCTTACCTACCGTTGGAATAGTGACCAGCAAACAATTTTTGCTTTTGACGTACGCTACAATAAAGTCCTCGGCTACAGCCAATTTACTACCGAGGCCGATTTACCAATTGATTTAACTGGCCCACTTTCAAACCGCCGCATTCCCTTAACCGATGCACAAAAAGCACGTTTAGTAGAGCTAAGCCCAGGTGTGTTTGTATCGCCTGGTGGTCAATACGATTTAGATAACGATGGCAGCGGCGACTTTAACTTATCAGACACCACCGACTCACGTTCATGGCAAACGGGGTTTGCTATTCAGCAAGACTCAGATTGGGGCGATAAATTTCATACCAGTGTGGGTTACCGCATTGATTTTTACGATGTAGAAGCAAACGACCCTATTGCACCACAAGGTCAAGTTGCCGCAAGCGACAGCATTAACGAAATACTGCATTCTGGCCAAGTTAGCTTTAATTACAAATTAAATAGTGATTACACCACCTATGGTGCAGCAAGTTATAACGAAGCCACATCAAACAGTATGGCGGGCGGTACATCACTTGGCGGCGATAACACAATTAGCGCACAAAATTTTGCAACCGAAAACACCTTAGTCGAGTTTGGCTTAAAGTACGCCCCAACCAATAGCGACTGGTACGCTGATGGCGCGGTATTTAGCCAGCGCCGTAGTTTACGTAATCGCGACGGCAGCAATACAGGTATTCGTACTACAGGTTTTGAAAGCCAAATATTTTACGATGCCTACCCTTATTGGCTAAGTGCGGGTTACAGCTACATAGACGCTCGTTACGACAATTCTGCAAGCAGTCAAGATTCTGCTCAAGTAATCGATGCATTTGATAATTCGCGCCCAGACATTATTGCAGGTACCGGCGTTGGCGCACCAAGTTTTACCGCGTTTGCACCTTCAAACCGCCAAGTTCAGGGCATTCCTGAGCAATCGTTCAGTTTTAACGGAAATTATTCAATTAATTCGAAATGGCAAATGGGTTTTTCAGGTCTATATACAAAGAGTTACCCATTAGACTTTTTGGCAACAGTTAAAATTCGTGATCAATACACGCTAAACGTTAATACTAGCTACGCATTTACGCCTAGGACTAAGTTGCGATTAGATGTAAACAATGTCACTAATCAAAAAAACTGGCGCCCAGTATTTGAAGGGGGTTACTTTGGTGCAACATTGGCATTCCCTGAACTGCCAATAAACGCAAAATTAACACTAACCCATAATTTTTAAGAGCGGTTGAGAGAACATGATTAAAAAACTATTTTTGGTATTGATTGCAGCAGCGGCTATAGGCTTGTTCTTTCACTTTAATTTACACCAGTTACTTACGCTTGAAGGATTAAAAGGCTCGATGGATCAATTTAGCCAATATAAAGAGCAATCGCCATTATTGGTTTTTGGTGGCTTCTTTTTATTATACGTAGTGGTAACGGCTCTCTCATTACCGGGGGCGGCTATATTAACACTGGCCGCAGGTGCATTATTTGGCTTAGTTGAAGGTTTATTGGTTGCCTCTTTTGCCTCTACGGTAGGTGCTACGCTTGCCTTTTTAGTATCGCGTTACTTACTACGCGATACAATTAAACAACGTTTTCCTGAGCGCTTAGACGCTATTGACGCAGGCGTTGAAAAAGAAGGTGGCTTTTACTTATTTACGCTTAGATTAGTGCCCGTATTTCCGTTCTTTTTAATTAACTTATTGATGGGTGTTACCGCAATTAAAGCATGGACCTTTTACTGGGTAAGCCAAATAGGCATGCTGGCGGGTACATTTGTATTTGTAAACGCAGGTACGCAACTTGCGCAAATTGAGAGCTTATCAGGCATTTTATCGCTCGATCTTATTTTATCGTTCGCTTTATTGGGTGTGTTCCCTTTCATTGCTAAAGGAATCTTAAACGTGTTTAAAAAACGTCGCGTATACAAAAACTACACTAAACCTAAAAAGTTCGACCGCAACATGATTGTTATTGGTGCAGGTGCTGGCGGCTTAGTGACAAGCTACATTGCAGCAGCAGTTAAAGCCAAAGTAACCCTAATTGAAGCCGGCGAAATGGGTGGCGACTGTTTAAACTACGGGTGTGTGCCAAGTAAAGCTGTTATTAAAAGCGCTAAAATTGCAGAGCAAATTCGCCACGGTGAACACTATGGCTTAGAAAACATGGCACCGCAGTTTTCGTTTAAAAAAGTAATGGCACGTGTACACCAAGTAATTGCCGACATCGCCCCGCACGACAGCGTTGAGCGCTACACAAACCTAGGCGTAGATGTAGTAAAAGGCTACGGTAAATTATTAGACCCGTGGACTGTAGAAATTAAGCTTAACGACGGTGGCACGCAAACGTTAACGGCTCGCACGATTGTTATTGCCACAGGCGCACGCCCATTTGTACCGCCACTTCCTGGTATTGAAGAAACAGGCTATGTAACAAGCGATACTTTATGGACTAAATTTGCTGAACTTGAAGAAGCCCCTAAAAAGCTTGTTGTACTTGGCGGCGGCCCAATTGGTAGCGAACTTGCACAAAGTTTTGCACGCTTAGGCTCAAATGTTACGCAAATTGAAATGGCAGAGCGTATTATGATCAAAGAAGACCTAGAAGTGTCTACCTTTGCTCACGAAGCGCTTATTGAGAGCGGCGTAAACATTTTAACATCGCATCAGGCACTGCGCTGTGAAGCGCGCGACGGTAAAAAATTCATTGTGGTAAAGCATAATGATACCGAAATCGATATTGAATACGATGAGCTACTATGTGCTGTGGGCCGAAGCGCGCGCCTTAAAGGTTACGGCCTTGAAGAACTTGGCATAGAAACTAACCGCACTGTAGTCACTAACGAATACCTTGAAACGCTTTACCCTAACATTTTTGCCGCTGGCGATATTGTAGGTCCGTATCAGTTTACGCACGTAGCCGCTCATCAGGGTTGGTACGCAGCAGTAAATGGCTTATTTGGTAATCTTAAAAAGTTTAAAGTAGATTACCGTGTTATTCCGTGGACCACATTTATTGACCCAGAAGTAGCACGTGTTGGTTTAAACGAGCAAGATGCTATTGATAAAGGCATAGATTATGAAATCACTCGCTTTGAATTTGAAGAGCTAGACCGCGCCATTACCGACAGCGCCACAAAAGGCTTTATTAAAGTAATTACACCAAAAGGCAAAGACAAAATACTCGGTGTTACTGTGGTTTCTGAGCACGCTGGCGATTTAATAGCTGAGTTTGTACTGGCAATGAAACACGGTTTAGGCCTTAACAAAATACTGGGCACTATTCACAGCTACCCTACATGGGCTGAAGGTAATAAGTACGCGGCGGGTGAGTGGAAACGCGCTCACGCACCTGAAAAAGTACTTAACATGCTTGAAAAATACCACACATGGCGCAGAGGCTAATATGTTTAAAACACCTTTAAAAGCGCTATTGTTAGGTAGTGCTTTGCTTGCAACATCGTTTGCAACGTCATTTTCGGCCCAAGCTAAAAATATGCACGAGGGCTGGAACGCATTATTAAACAACCATGTTGTAGCTATTGATCATGGCCACAGCACTGAGGTTGATTATTCAGCAATAAAAGCTAAGCACAGCGAGCTTAAAAGCTATTTAGATTCACTATCGGCTGTTACACAAAATGAGTTTGATACATGGGAAAAACCTAAGCAGCTGGCGTTTTTAATTAACGCATATAACGCCTTTACTGTTGAGCTAATATTAACAAAATACCCAAACCTTAAGTCAATTAAAGATTTAGGCAGTTTTTTTAGCTCACCATGGAGCAAAGAGTTTGTGCCATTACTTGGTAAAACGCGCAGCCTTGATGATATAGAGCATGGTTTAGTACGTGGCAGTGGTAAATACAACGACCCACGTATTCACTTTGCTGTAAATTGCGCAAGTATTGGCTGCCCAGCACTACGTGAAGAAGCCTACACAGCCACTGATTTAGAAAGCCAATTGCAAGCGCAAACGGTGCGTTTTTTATCAGATACAACCCGCAATATAGCGCAAGATAACACGCTAAATGTGTCTTCAATATTTAAGTGGTATGGCGAGGATTTTGAACAAGGTTTTAAAGGCGCCAACACATTGCAGCAGTTTTTTTTGAAATACCCTAAAGCACTAAAACTGGTACCCTCTCAGCAAAAAGCGCTTAAAAATAACGACATGAAAGTTAAGTTTTTAGACTACAACTGGGATTTAAATGCTCGCCAATAAATGTTGGCAAACATTATCGCGATACAGCTTTTGCTGTGTCGCGTTTTGCATTTGCCTTGTTATTAGCTTCAAAAGCCTAGCAAGTACACAATTACAAAGCCGTTGGCAGCAAATAGAAAGCTTAGGTAAAAACCAAAGCGTATATTTTTATGCGTGGGGCGGCGATGCGCAAATAAATGCATATATTCAATGGGCTGCGCAGCAAGTAAAAGCTAAATACAACATTAACTTAGTCCATGTAAAACTCAGTGATACCAGCGAAGCCGTTAGCCGCGTACTTGCCGAAAAATCAGCAAACAATAACGATAAAGGCAGCGTAGATTTAATTTGGATAAACGGTGCTAACTTTGCCACCATGAGCGAGCACTCATTATTACTTAAACAATGGGCTAATAAACTGCCTAATTTTAGCTACACCGACCCTAGCAATAACCCCGCTGTTAATTTTGATTTTGGAATACCCACCAACGGGATGGAAGCTCCTTGGGGCCAAGCATCGCTCACCTTTTACTACGACAGTTTAGCAATTGACGGCACTGCAAATAACACACTACCAACAACCCTAAACCAATTACTTAGCTGGAGCGCACAAAATCCAGGGCGCTTTAGCTACCCAAAGCCGCCTGACTTTTTAGGCATGAGCTTTTTAAAATACGCGCTTGTTATGCTACATCAACAAAGTGATCACACACTTAAAGCACAGTTAAATCAGCCAGCTACTGCACAAAACACAGCCCAAGTATTAAACCCATTATGGGACTTTTTAAATAAGCTGCACCCAACACTTTGGCGCGGCGGGAAACACTTTATGCAAAGTGGCGCACAAATGCGCCGTTTAGTAGGCGACACCGAGCTAAGCATAGCGTTTACGTTTTCAGCACCCGAAGTACCCGCCGCCGTTAAACGTTATGATTTACCTAAAAGTATTCGCAGTTATGCAATGCAAGATGGCAGTTTAAGTAACACCCACTTTGTAGCCATACCTTATAATGCAAGCCACCAGCAAAGTGCGCAGTTAGTGGCTAATTTTTTATTAAGTCCAGAGGCGCAAGCTCAAAAACAAAAAGCGCCTATATGGGGCGATAAAAGCGTACTTATTCAATCAACGCTAACACCACAGCAACAAGCCTTATTTAAAACAACGCAACCGCATCCAAGTGCCCTGCCTTTAAATAGTATTAAACGCACGCTAAGTGAGCCTCACCCAAGCTGGGTAAATGCTATTTTGCAAGGTTGGCAAACGCGTTTTGGAGTAAGCCAATGAGTGTTGTTTCAAATAAGTTAGCAGCAAGCCCAACGCTTAAACCACATAAAAGCGCCGATATGTTTAGTAAATTAGTTACATTAAGCCCACGATTTTTACTGGCATTGCTTATTTTACCTGTAATAGGCGGCTTAATTAGTGTGCTATTGCCCGCTTTTGGTTATGCGCCGGTACTTGATCACACAACACTTGCCCTACATGGCTTTACTATGCTCATGCAAACACCCGGCCTAACACGCATGGTTATGCTTAGTGTTGGCAGCGGATTAATAAGTACCTTACTAGCCTTTACCATTACATTAATGATTTTAGCGGCATTTTTTAATAGCCCGTGGCTTAACCGTATTCAGCGTTTATTGAGTCCCATACTGGTAATTCCTCACGCGGCAGCGGCTATAGCGGTTGGTTTTTTAATTGCGCCTTCGGGAATGATCTCGCGCTTAGTATCGCCTTGGTTTAGTGGGTGGGAACTTGCGCCTAACGGACTGTTTCCGCATGACGCGTTTGGAATTAGTATAATTTTAGGCTTAACCCTCAAAGAGCTGCCTTTTTTACTGTTAATGGCGCTAGGTGTGCTTGCCCAACCTGAGCTTGGCAAAAAACTGCGCCAACAACATAAAGTAGCGCTTAATTTAGGCTACTGCCCTATGACTGCTTTTTTTAAAGTAGTATTACCAAGTCTTTACCCATTGCTGCGCCTACCCATTTTAGCCGTATTGGCTTATGCCAGTGCAAGTGTAGAAATGCCACTTATTTTGGGGCCAAATACACCACCCACATTAGCTGTAGCTATCATGCACTGGTTTAACGATGTAGATTTAAACCTGCGTATTAAAGCCTCTGCGGGGGCATTATTGCAGCTTGTACTTACTGGCGGTTTGCTAGCACTTTGGCTTGGCGGCGAAAAAGCGATAAAAGCATTATTTAGTGATTTACTGACCAATGGCGAGCGAGAATATGGCGGCGTTTATTGGCAAAAAATAACAACCGTATTAACAGTATTTGTAATTGGCTTTATTTTGCTTTCATTAATTGGCTTAATTATGTGGTCGGTTGCCGGATTTTGGCGTTTTCCGGCGGCACTGCCCGAGCAGCTCACGCTACTTCACTTTAAAAGTGCGCTAATGCAAATGCAAAGCCCGCTTTTTAATACCCTTGCTATAGGGCTAGTAACTACGTTATTTGCCATTATTATTACGCTTTTGTGCTTAGAGTCAGAGCAGTTAAGTGCCAAACCCATGTCGCGCTTTACCAGCTTAATTATTTATTTACCGCTGCTTGTACCAAGTATTGCGTTTTTATTTGGGCTAGTGTGGCTGCAACAACTAGTAAATAACCAGGCCGCGTTTTTTAATGTGGTATTTACCCATTTATTGTTTGTACTACCGTATGTTTTTTTATCGCTTGCGAGCAGTTACAGGCGCTTAGACCCTCGCTTTGCTCATGTAGCAGCAAGCCTTGGCGCAACGCCCTGCAAAGTGTTTTTACAAGTAAAACTACCCCAGTTGTTTGCTCCTATTTTAATTGCGGCGGCACTTGGTTTAGCCATTAGCTTTGGCCAATACCTCCCCACGCTTTTAGCCGGTGGCGGGCGCATAGCAACCATAACAACCGAAGCGGTTACCCTTGCTAATGGCGCAAGTAGGCGCACCAGTGCGGTGTATGCCATTATGCAAATGGCATTGCCACTCATTGGCTTTATACTGGCGTGGGTGTTACCTAAGTACTTTTTTAAAAGCGCCCATCGCTAACCCATAAATTAAAAGGTTTTTAATGCAGTCATCTTTAGAGATTAAAAATTGTGAGCTTTATCGTCAAAACCAGCAATTACTTAGCTTAAACGAGCAGGTAAAAGGCGGCGAAATACTCACTGTTATGGGGCCATCAGGCAGTGGTAAATCAAGTTTATTAAATTGGCTTACCGGCACATTACCCAGTGGTTTTAGCGCAAATGGCGAAGTGTGGCTTAACGGCGAAAATATTAATAACTTACCCGCACATTTACGCCACATAGGCGTGCTTTATCAAGATGCGTTATTATTTTCGCATTTATCGGTAAGCGGTAACATTGCCTTTGCTATGCCTAAAGGCAATAAAAAACAGCGCCTTGAAAAAATAGAGCACGCCCTTGAACAAGTTGGATTAAAAGGCATGGCTAATCGCCACCCCGACAACCTCTCTGGTGGGCAACAAGCCCGCGTTGCTTTATTGCGTATGCTATTGAGCGAGCCAAAAACCATTTTACTTGATGAGCCCTTTAGCAAGCTCGATACCCAATTAAGAGTAGATACGCGCGAGCTAGTATTTAGCCAAATACGCGAGCATAAATTGCCCGCTATTATGGTAACCCACGATCATAGCGATGCAGAGGCCGCAAATGGCAAACTGATCACCTTAAATTTAGCCAAATAAACGCACAAAAAGTACAAGGCACCAAGCATGTTAGACAAATACATCACCCCAGTAATAAAGCCACTGTTAACTCCTGTTGTGGCGTTAATGCACAAACGCGGCATAACGCCCGACCAACTTACTGTGGTAGGCTTTTTAATAGGCCTATTAGCTGTGCCATTAATTGCGTATGAAATGTGGTACGCAGCGTTAACGGCTATTGCTTTAAATCGTATTTTAGATGGGCTAGATGGCGCATTGGCACGCCATGCAAATTTAAGTTCAAGCGCTGGCGGCTTTTTAGATATTACCCTCGACTTTTTATTTTATGCGGCAATTCCGCTTGGCTTTATTTTGGCAAACCCCGAGCAAAACGCCATTGCAGGTAGCATATTACTGGCCACCTTTATAGGCACTGGCTCAAGCTTTTTAGCCTTTGCCATAGCCGCCGAAAAATTTAAGCTCGAAAAACCCCAGTTTAAATACAAAAGCTTTTACTATTTAAATGGTTTAACCGAAGGCACAGAAACCATCGCGCTGTTTATTGCCTTTTGTATTTGGCCGCAGCACTTTGCCCTAATGGCGAGTGTTTTTGCCACTGCGTGCGCTATTACTATTTTTACACGTATACATGGTGGTTATAACACGCTTAAACGCCAAGAAGCTGATGAGGTTACACAAGCCAATGAGTAATGAAATTTGGTGGCGATTAGGGTTCTTTTTTAGCATTTTGGTTATTATGATGCTGCTAGAATCGCGCATGCCTGCCCGTAAATCGCCGATAAAAAGCACCACCCGGTGGTTGGCCAATTTTGGACTGGTGTTAACTTCATCATTAATTGCTCGCTTAAGTGTGCCAATAGGCTTAACTGCCGTAGCGCTTTATAACCAAGAGCACGGTATCGGTTTATTTAATCAAATAGCCACACCAAGTAGTGTTGCTATTATTTTAAGCATATTACTACTAGATATAGTTATTTATTGGCAGCACCGGCTTTTTCATCAAGTGCCTATTTTGTGGCGTTTGCACCGTGTTCACCACGCCGATGCCCATGTAGATACCAGCACAGGTTTGCGTTTTCACCCTATCGAAATTGTACTCAGCATAGTTATAAAATTGATTGCCGTTACCGCTTTGGGCGTACCTGCTATTGCAGTATTAATATTTGAAATAGCACTTAATGGTTTAGCGCTGTTTAACCACGCCAATATACGTTTACCCAATGCCATAGAAAAACCACTTCGGCTCATATTAATGACCCAAATACTGCATCGTATTCACCATAGTCAAAGCGTGAGCGAAACCAATTCAAACTACGGATTTAGTGTTATATGGTGGGACAAACTGTTTGGTAGTTACAAAAATGAAGCGCAAAAAGCCGATAACGAGATAGATATAGGCTTAAAAGAATACCCTAACCCGCAGCAAAACGCCTCGCTGTGGGGCTTGCTAATTATGCCGTTTAAACGTAAATAAGCTGCCATTTCAAGTGGCTACAATACTCTTAAAATAAACAATAAATTAAGCGGTAAATGCGTATTTAAATTTACACATTTACCTTATTAAACCCCGCCAAAGCCTTACTCCCTATAATTTAACCTTTACAAGCTAAGCGCTTTAAAGGGTTTACTAACCTATTGAATGCTATACCACTTTCACTTTTTTTAACTTTCGTTTTTGTAAAAAAGCAAAATTACACGCCATATAGTAAGCCTAATACGGGTAGATCATCGCAATTAGCACTGACGTAATTGCTACAGGTAACTTTAATATTTACTAATTAAGTAAAGTATTAATAGATGTATTAAAAATGCAACATTACTAATAATGTAAGCTGTTAAATTTATTAACGATTTAGTTAATAACTCCAATTGGTAAACTGGTCTTACCGTAAACTAAATGTAAATAAAACACACAAATATGTTGACCATTTACGTAGTGCGCAATATTATTTGTAAGCGCTTACAAAAACACATGGAAAATGTAAGCGCTTACAAAAATAAATATGTTTCTTTTTAATAAGTTTAAACACACATTCTGACAACAATCTGTGAAACCGGGGTTCAGCTATGAACATTGAAAAAACACACATTGCTCGCTTACTGGCTGCTATTTCGTTAGCGTCTTTAGCTGGCTGTGGTGGCGACTCAGCCACAACATCTAATTTTGAAAATATCGACGCTTCTGAGCCAGTTTCAGATTGGCAACTAGTATGGAGCGACGAGTTTGACGGCTCTGCCATTGATACTAATAAGTGGAACTTTGAATTAAACTGCGATGGCGGTGGTAACAACGAAAAACAATGTTACACCGATAACGAAGAAAACGCCTTTATACAAGACGGTGTGTTAAACATTGTTGCCCTACCCGCAACAGAAGGCGCTGAAAAGCCCTACACTTCTGCGCGTTTAAATACCCGTTACAATGCTGACTTTACTTATGGCCGCTTTGAAGTACGTGCAAAGCTCCCTTCGGGGCAAGGCAGCTGGCCTGCGTTTTGGATGCTACCAACCGATGAAGAATACGGTACATGGCCACGCTCAGGCGAAATTGATGTTTTAGAATCAGTAAACCTAAAAACCGCTGACGAAGATGGCGGTGTTGAATCAAGCATTCATGGCACATTGCATTACGGCCGCGCTTGGCCAGATAACAGCTACACAGGCCAAGAGTACAAATTTCCTGAAGATAGCAACCCAGCAGATGACTTTCATACTTACGCAGTAGAGTGGCAAGAAGGTGAAATACGCTGGTACGTTGATGGCTACCTATATGCAACGCAGCGCCAATCAGAAGTATTATATAATTCCAAAGGCGAAGCCGCAGGTTTAAAACATCGCGGTTGGTTTGCAGAGTATTTTGAACAAGGTTCTGGCGAGCTAGAAACTCATTGGGATAGCGCTCCTTACGATAAAGACTTTCACTTACTGTTAAATTTAGCAGTAGGCGGCGACTGGCCTGAAAACGTAAATGAGTTAGGCGTAGATGCCAGCGCATTTGAAAACGGCCAAACATTTGCAATTGACTACGTACGTGTTTATCAATGTGCATCAAACCCAGATACCGGCAAAGGGTGTGAAACTATTCGCCCAGGTTACGATAGCCTAGACGATGCCCTGCTAGAGGGCGAAGCGCCTATTCCTAGCCCGCCATCTACAGGTATTGCTACACCGTTAACTATTTTTGGCGACAGCTTTAACCCTAACTGGCCAGCATGGGATTGTTGTGGTGGCTCTACACCTGCAATTGTAAGTGATGAAGAGCAAGGCGACGTTGTTGAATTTACAATAGGCAGCGAGCCTACAGTGGTTGGTTTTATTAGCCGCGATGCGTTTATTACTGACGAAAACGGCGCTGCAACACCTTTTGATGCATCACCTATGCTAGAAGAAGGCTACGTACGCTTTAAAATGAAAGTAACCAGCGCACCAAGCGTGTCAGACACACCTTGGTTTGTAAAACTTGAAAGCACAGAAGCCTCAACCGATGCTGATATGCCGCTTACAAGTAGCGTTGAAGGCCAAGCACCTGTAGTAGGTCAGTGGCAAACCTATACGTTTTTACTTTCTGACCTTGCTGACTTAGATTTAGATATCAGCGCAATTGACGTACTTATGGTATTTCCTGAGTGGGGCACGGGCGAAGGCGCAACCTTTTTAATTGACGACGTTGAAATTACACAAGACAACCTAGGCGCATCACCAGAGCTGACTATTTTTGAAGATGAGCAAAACCTAGCATGGCCAATGTGGGATTGTTGTGGTGGCTCAACGCCTATCGAAGTAGTAGATGATGAAGCGCACGGTGTAACCGCTGAATTTAGTATTGGTGCAGAGCCTACAGTAATGGGCTTTAACAGCCGTACTGAAGTAGGTGGTGCAGGTGAGTCATTTGATGCAAGCAGCATTTTAGATGAAGGCGTTATTCAGTTTGATTTAAAAGTAACGTCTACCCCTAGCGACCCGTCAACTGCGTGGTTATTTAAAGTAGAGGCAAATGGTGCAACTTCATTTGCAGAACTTGAACTAACGCAAAGTGTTGAAGGTGTAGCGCCAGTGACTGGCGAGTGGCAAACTTATACATTTAAGTTATCAGATCTCGCAGGTGCGGGCCTTGATGTAAGTGCAATTGATGTACTTATGATTTTTCCGGCATGGGGCGCAGGTGAAGGCGCGGTTTACCGTGTAGATAATGTTAAAATTTACAACCCTAATGCAGCGCCCGTTGCCTCTGGTGAGCTAAACGTATTTACAGATACAGTCGCCGATCAGTGGAGCATATGGGATTGCTGTGGTGGTTCAACACCTACCACAGAAACCGACGATGATCAGCACGGCGCAGTGGCTCAGTTTAGCATTGGTGCAACACCTACTGTAATGGGCTTTTTAGCCGATGAAGACGTATCGTTTGATGCATCAGCCCTGTTAGAAAATGGCGTTGTACAGTTTGATTTAAAAGTAATAACAGCACCTTCAAACGTGGATGCACAATGGTTGTTCAAAATTGAATCAATTGGCGCTTCAAGCGCAGTAGAGCTGGCATTAACGCAAAGCAATGAAGGGCAAACACCTGTTACAGGCGAATGGCAAACATACACCTTCCCTATTGGGCAACTATTTGATGCGGGCTTAGATATTAGCGCTATAAACGTGCTCATGGTATTTCCTACGTGGGATATGGGCAACGGCGCATTATACCGCATAGATAACGTGATTATCGCGAATCCATAAAAACACACTACAATAGGCGCATGGCGCCTATTGCTACACAACAACATTTTATAAAGCAGAGCTATTATGAACACATTCAATTTTAAAAAGAGCCAACTTGCGGCTTCTGTGTCTCTTATCATTGCTGCAAGCACGTTAAATACGGCCATTGCTGCCGAGGCAGACACTGCAGCATCTCCTGATGTAGAAGTTATTGAAGTAAAAGGTATTCGTGGTTCACTTATTCGTTCTATGGATATGAAACGTGATTCATCGGGCGTAGTAGATGCCATTTCAGCAGAAGAAATGGGTAAATTTCCAGATACCAATTTAGCAGAATCATTACAACGCATTACCGGTGTATCGGTGAGCCGTGCAAACGGTGAAGGTAGCCAAATTACCGTACGTGGTTTTGGCCCAGAGTTTAACTTAATTACGCTAAACGGCCGCCAAATGCCAGGCACAGGTTATACGCGTTCGTACAACCTTGAAAACATTGCCTCTGAAGGCGTAAGTGCGCTAGAAGTATTTAAAACAGCGCGCGCCGATGTACCAAGCGGTGGTTTAGGTGCAACAGTTAATATTTCTACTGCGCGCCCTTTTCAAAAGCCTGGTCAAAATTTTTCAGCCACGGTTAAAGCAAATCACGACTCATCAAACGAAGCCGGTGATGATGTAACCCCAGAGCTTTCTGCTGTTTATAGCAACACATTTGCAGATGACAGATTTGGTTTTGGTTTTTCGTTTTCGCACCAAGAACGCGACTTTCAAAAACAACGCGCCAATATTCAAGGTTGGCAAGCCAATGTTGATTTACCTGAATTAGATAGCAGTAACGTTGTTGATAACCGTACTGACCCATCAGGTAACTACTACTTCCCTAAAGACATGAACTACTCTATTGAAGATGTAGAGCGTGAACGTACTAACGGCCAAGTTACTTTTCAATTTGAACCGGTTGATGGCTTTGTAGCCACTTTAGATTACACAGCAAGTAAAGCGGTTACGGGCTCTGAAAGTATTGGTTGGGGTATTTGGAACGACTTTGGTAGCAATATTAATGGCTACGAGCTTGATGAAAACGGCACCGCTGTTTATGCCGATATTAGCGGTAACGATGCCTCGTTTACAGCTAACAAAGGCACCACAGAAGTAAAAGCACGCTCTATTGGTTTAAACCTAGAGTGGGAAATTAACGACACGTGGCACGTTGAGCTTGATTACCATGACTCTAAAAATGAAACCGATAACGGCGCCGATGACGGGCTAGGCAGTACTGGCCAAGTTATTTTAGGCTCTGATCAGCTAGCAAACAAAATTTACGATTACCGCACAGGCGAAATTCCAAGTGCTCAAGTTAACTGGTTAAACGGCACAAGCGAATTAACGCCAGGCGAAATTGACTCTAACTTTAGCCAATTTACGCACTCGCCGGGTGAATCAAACATTGAGCAATTACAATTACATACCACTTGGTACAATGAAAACTTTGATATTGGCCTAGTTAAAGTAAAATTTGGTGCATCGCGCACTGAGCAAAACACCGGTGGTTACACTGCATGGAGTGGCTTAGTGGGTGGCCCTGGTTTTAACCCATCGTACACAGAAATATTCCCAGACAGCATGTTTACTCGCCACGATACGTCGGGCCTTTTAGATCAATTTGATGGTGGCGGCAGCAACTTACAACCAGGTTACTACTACACCTACGATTTTGACGAAGCAGTGGCTCGCCAAATGGCTTACCTAACCTCTGATGTAACCGGTGGCGATGCATACGCAGCCAATGCTTACATGGATGGTATTGATAGCGAAAGCTACGTAGAAGAAATTACAAACAGCTTTTATATTCAATCAAGCTGGGAGTTTGATGTAAGCGATTACTACGTAAAAGTAAACGCAGGCCTGCGCTACGAGCAAACAGATGTAACCAGCACAGTACGCCAACGTGTTGAAGAACAAGTAAACTGGATAAGCGCCTCAGAGTGGATAATGCAATATGCAGCCGGCGGCGATGATAACTTCTTAGAGCAGCAAGGCGATTACGACATATTATTACCGTCAATCGATGTAAGTGTTGATTTAACCGAAGACGTTGTAGCCCGTGTTTCATGGGGTAAAACTATGTCGCGTGCACCACTGGGTGATTTAGCCGGTGGCCGTAGCTTAACAGGCAGCCCAAAACCTGGCTCGCGCACGGGTAGCCAAGGTAATACAAATTTATTGCCGTTTGAATCAACCAATCTCGACTTATCATTAGAGTATTACTACGCAGAAGGCAGCTACGCCTCTGTTGGTTACTTTAAAAAAGACGTAGATAACTTTATTCAAACCACCATTACGCAAACCACGATTGAAGGTCTATACGACATTTTAAACGGCCCACGTTACTTACAAGCAGTTAGCGATATTGAATCGCGCGGCGAGCAAGCAACCACCGATGCTATTTTTGCGCAAATGATTAGCAATGGTTATGGCAATGCAAATGGCATCATTGAGCCAAATAGCGATGACCCACTTATGGTATGGAACATAAGCCAACCACAAAACACCGACAGCAAATCGGTAGATGGTTTTGAAGTGGCTGTTCAGCACTTAATTGGCGAAACTGGTTTTGGTGTAGGTGTTAACGCCACGTTTGTAGATGGCGATGTAGAATTTGATAGCGAAAGCCTAGACCAACAAGCTCCGCTTACAGGTTTAAGTGACTCTGCAAACTTTCAAGGCTTTTACGAAAAAGACGGCCTATCAATAAAAATTACTTACGCATGGCGCGACTCGTACTTAATTGGTGTAGGCCAAGCACAAGGCTCAGCCGATGCGCCACCGCAATATGCTAAAGCTTACGGCCAATGGGATATGAGCGTTAACTACGATGTAAACGAAAACGTAACCGTATTTTTTGATGGCATAAACTTAAATAATGCCACCGAAGAAGGCTACGGCCGTTACGAAGAGCAGTTTTTATTTGCTAATCAGTACGGCCCACGCTACTCAATTGGTGCCCGTTACACGTTTTAAACTATTCCCTAGTTAGAATAGTTAAGCCGCTTGTTTCAACAAGCGGCTTTTTTTATAACGTTTTTATTTGCTCAAGCAATACATTGGTTGTCCAATCAATGCCGTTATATGCCACATCGGGCTTATAAAAATCCCCTGCCCCACGCGCTCTGTTTACGTATACTTTGTTAGGTACAATCACTTTCCCTAACCCTGAAGGTAAATCAGCTAAGCGTACTTCCATGTACATAGAATCAGCACTACTTGGCGCACCGAATAACGTTGTATTTTCAAAAAGCTTAAACTTATCAAGCGCATCTAAACAAGCACTGGCGCACTGCGGTGGAACAATAACAAACACCTTGGTTTTAAAGTCACTAGTTAAAGGCTTTTGAGGTATGTTAATTGGCATATTAGCTTCTTGCTCTACATAAAATGTAGAGCCACTTTTAAGTGATAAAGCCATACCCGCAGCCGTGATTTTAAATATTTTCAATAATTCAGGCTGATTTTTTACAACCTCTAATAAAGACACTACATGGTCGGTATTATCCTTTGATGCTCTCCACCACACTTGCGTGTTTTGAGAAGTATTATCTACTTTTTGTTCTACTATTTTTTTGCCCCATAGTTCTTTGGCTATTTGTGAGCTCCAATAAGATGAGCCACCTTGGTTATGGCGCAAATCTAACACCACGGCTTTTGCAGTAAGTAACTTGCTACGCTGCTGTTGTATTTTTTCAAACACTTTATTGTAGGCAGCAGTTTGCTTTTCGGTTGATGAAAAGCTAGGCATAGCAATCCACGCAATATTTTTTTCAGGCCAGGTTAAATCAATGGGGAGTTCATCACCGTTGTAGGCATTTTCTAAATGCTTACTGACTGACTTAGGCCTTACAGACCAATTTAATATGTGTGTATAGGTATCGCCATTGGCTTTAACAAATTCGCATTCTTTTAAAGGAGTTAAAAATGGGTTGCCCTCGTCAATGAGTAACCGCCAACCTTGCTGCCACCAATGGCCAGGTTGTGCAACTTGCCCATGAAACTTAAACACTCTCTCACGTATTAAGGTCTCGGTGCTTTGCCCATCACATTGGCTTACAACGTCGCCTTTGCTAATACTTTTGTTTTCACTGTAATACACTTTTAGCGCATCACCTCGCCACACAGTTCTAAAGCCCGGCCAGCGGCGCGCGGGTCTATCTACGCTTGAAAACGCCCCCGCGTGGCCATCTTGTAAAATAGTGCTAAAACGAGAAATTGCCGCTACATGAACCTGCGGCCCACTCGCTTGAGCCGACAATGTAAGTGCTTCTGCTTTTGCTTTTTTTAATAAGTCAGGGAACGTTGGATTATTAACATCAAACATACCGGGATGATTATGTGCGGTAATGCTATATGCTGCCTCAATATCGCGCTCTGTTATACTGCGCCACTGCTCAGGTGTAGTAGGTATAATTGGCTCTTGTGCGGCATTTACAACTGCTGGTAGTAGGAATATTGGGAGCAATACATAATTGGTTATTTTTGTTTTTATAGTCATGAAAATCCATTTAAGCTAAAAATAAATTACTGGTACGTTATTGTTCATTAACAATACTAATAAAGCGATTTAAGGTACATAAGTAAATACATACCTGGCACCTAAGTTAAAAACTTAAGAATCGTCCAACCTTATTTAGTAGGTGAGCAATGTGTCTGATGCAGTAAAAAAGCCATGCTAATTAATTTTGGTGCTTGAAGGTAATCTTCGGCCGCTAAAAATTGTCCAATTAATCCCGGGGATTTCGTAACTTCATAATCAGTTGATCATAGTTTTCACTTTTCGGCACAATACTTAATTCACCATCGGCCTCGAAAACCACCGCCATAACTGTGCTTAAATCACCAAAACCGGCTTTTCGAACACTCGCTTCCACTTCCGTGCTGGTGAGTCGAGTGTCTTTCATAGCAGCCTCTATATATTCACCGTCGAAAAAGACTAATTGTGGAGAAGTTTTGACTACTTTGTCGAACGTCGAAAAATGGGCGCTGATCCAAGTGAGTAAATATTGTAAAAATAGGAGCAAGCTTACCGCGACTAAAACCTCAACTATAACCACGTCTTTCAATAAGATAGCAGAACCTAAGATGGAGCCTGCCGCAACCGTGATTATCCAGTCAAAGTTATTCATTTTAGCAAATGAGCGTTTACCTAATAAATGCGTCGCTAGGATTAAAAAGGGATAAATAATCAAGGTTGTGGTGACAATGCGCGCTATTTCACTCCACGATTCAAAAAACATATTTCCCTCTACTTAAGGTGCTGAATATACTAATAATCATATAAACTAAACAGCCACCTGAATCACACAAATTAGGCTATCACCTTAATAAAACAAACAACACTGTGCAACTAAATCTGCCATACAGATTCAGGATTTATCTTTTATTAATGGGTCTCTTTACAGATGGTTTTTAATTTATGTCAGGGCATCAAATTATGATGGGCCCTAACAAATTATGATGGGACTCACTTTATTTAGCCAATTAGAATCTAGGCATCAAAAAGTGCAAAGTTTAAGATTGGAGTTTTGTTAATTCTTTCTCGATACTCTTTTCGCCAACGACTAAGCATTAACGGATGAATATCTAGCGCCTCGGCAACATCCTTTGACATGACATCGTCTCGTAAGCTTAGTTCGACTGCTTTGATATTGAAATTAACGGGGTAAAACCATGTCTTTCTAGGTTGGGTATATCTAGGCATTTCAGCCTCCTCAAAGTGATGAGGAGGTGTCCACTAAAACGGGTGAGGAGCATGTTCCTTGTTTATGCGCTTGTTAGCATGCAGTTAGTTCGATTTGGTGATTTGCCAAAAAGGCGTTTAGCTGTATTGCTAAATTGGTATTAGCAAAGAATTCATGCCTGTAGCCCAAACGCAGCGATGCTTCCACTTTGTTTTTATCCATATTAGTTTCTAAGGATGCCCACCTGTTTCTATACACAATAGCGATAATGTTGGTTAAATCATGTCCGCAGCATACCTGAAACTTGCAAGCACCTTTTTTCTCATACTCTTGTATTTTATCTTTAAGAACTTCTACGGTAATATCCTCACTTTTAGATTTACTTCTAAGAAATAATATTTGTAAAAAAGAATCTAAATCAAAATTAATTGAGAAATTTGTAACATCAATAAATTCATTGAAATTTAGGCCCCTAAACTTCAGATTTAACTCTTCTGAGTGATTTATCCAACGTAACAAACCTAAAGTGTAAGCAGCGCCAAATACCTTGCTAGATAGTTCATCAGAAAACTGCTCCACTTTATCATTTGCCGAATATTCATTAATAAAGGCCTCTAAAGATGGTGAATTTATCAATAACGTCTCTGCATCATGATAATCAGTTACGAACACCGATATATCCTCATAAGTATTGATAGAACCCGATAAATGATCTTGATCAGCGTCACATATAGCTAGTATTTTTTCAGGAATCTCAACTGAAAGTTCTTCCATGACCTTTACTAGGTCTTTCTTTCCATCAATTGACTCTATCTTCAATCTATCGTGTTTCAAAAGCTTTCTAAATAAACGGATATCAGACTTACCCTCTACAACACATATTATTTTGTCCTTATACAAAGGGTGGCTGAAAAGCAGTCTTATTTCATTTTTCTTATCATTTTCATCAATATAACTTCGCATTAGGAAAGACCCCCTTCCAAGTCTACTGTCAATTCCCATTTTCCATCGATAATTTGAGGAGAATGCGTTGCTATAACTACAGGCATATTTTGTATTTCAATAATTTCTTCAAGGTCTTTCAAAAATTCTTTTTGCCAAGCAACATGCAATGATATCTCAGGCTCATCGATTAATACCAAAACGTTCTCTTTAGTTTTAAATATTAATTCATATAGCAAGACAACCTGATGCTGCTCTCCAGATGAAAGTTGAGTTAGCTTCAATGGCCTTTTTTCATCGGTTTCGAAATGAAAACCTTTTTCCGCTTCTATTTTTATTTTCTTGAACGAAAGTCTCTTACTGTTAAGGATTCTAGAAAACAACTCAATTTTCTTATATATGTTTTCATATGGCTTTAGCTTTGCGTTTGTATCCTCAACATATAAAGTTAAAACTTTTCTATCTTCATCTTTTATCTCATCTAGTATTCGCATAGCAGGTAAGTGCTGCTCAGAGGATAAAAGATTAAAAGAAGACAATTCAGATCTTTTATTTTGCAAAGCTTGCAACTCTTCTTTAAGTATCGATGCATTCTTTGGCTTGAAGCTTCTATCATTAGTAAGTAATCGAACGGGAAATGTTGTATCTAACTGTTGAGAAACATGCGACGATTGAAAACCTGAATCTCTAATAAGCTCAGCTAGTTCAGCTGCATATTTTTCGATTGTATCTATAAAACTTTGCTTCCGTCCTCTACTAGAAGAAGCTTTCCTTTGTATGAGTCTCTGGTCTTGAACGAAATGTGCATTCAAAGAGTCACTAAAATCAATAAACCATTGAGGATAGTTTTTAGAAGTAAATTCGTCCGGCAAGTACTCAGCAAAGTTTTCAATCACTTCTTCAAACGTATAAATTTCTTCTGTTCTGTGATCCTCCCACTCCCTTGGCCCGACACGCTGCAGAAATGGTACATGAAGATCAATTCCATGAATTGACAGCTTTTTACTTTTAGATAACTCAAACTCCCTTGAATATTCATGACTTTCAGATTCATTACTATGGCCAAGAGTAATAGAACGTGATCTCTCATCATCGTTGCTTTTTGTAATCTCAAGAGTTCCATTTGATGTATAAAGCTCAATGGATCTAAACTGCAAATCACATAGGAATGAAAGTTTTCGATTGAAGATGGAGTCTATAACTTTTAGACAGATCGTTTTACCATAGCCATTTGGTGCAGTAACAATAGTTATATTTTCGTCTTTGAACTTTATGACATGATTGAAATGACCGAAAAGACCATTGATTATTAGTTTTTTTAATTTCACATTTGTTCCCTTTATTTTGTGAATTAACCAGATGCCAAATTTTGCATGCTAACGCCCATTTAAGGGGCTGATAATAGTTTGCTTAAATTGTGTAGCGAAGCGAAACCGAGCAAACTGTTAGCAGTCCCGCTTTAAATTCTTGTTATGTTTCAATGCTATAATGGTTCAATGTCTTTAGGGAAACCGCTTAATTTAGCACTATCCTTGTTTTCAAAGTCATTCGTAATATTACGAATATTCCAACTTCGATTTACATGTTCGTAGATGTGAGAAAGTTGAATTTTGAAATCCTCTTCATCTATTTGACCTGCAGCATCTAATTGAGTTATGAGTGATTCTAAATGCTCTTTCGCATCTTCAAGCTCATAAAGAAGAGTTGACCATTCATTTGGATTAGACTTCCGATCTATCATGATATCCCTGAAACATAACAACTTTGTCTACGACATTTGTCGTTTTATAAACCGACAAATGTCCCTATATTACGATGCTTTTATCTTAGCCAGCAAATAAACACCTGTAAACAATTAGTTAACTATAAAGGAATTTCCGTTAATGCTGTAATACACCTAAATGGGGGAGATCAGTCATATCCGACAATGCATAAATCACTGCACGTTTTTAGAGCAACTTTTATAAAAAGTTAATATCGTAAAATCGTTTTTAACGCAGGTAATGAGTTATTAAAACGCTTAGGATTTAACGTTTTGAACGCGGCTGGTATTGTACTTATATATTACAACACGCTTAAGGTAGCGTTGTGAGCACTGTGAAATAAAAGCGCTGCAAATATGCAGCGCCCTCATTACTTAATGGTTGTTGTGTTTAAGTTTTAGCTGTTTTATTAAAAAAAGCCGAGTGGATCTTCGCTATAGCTCACTAATAAATTTTTAGTTTGTTGATAGTGATCGAGTGCTAGTTTGTGTGTTTCACGCCCTATTCCTGATTTTTTATACCCACCAAATGCAGCATGTGCTGGGTACATGTGGTAACAGTTGGTCCACACTCGGCCAGCTTCAATTTTGCGCCCCATGGTATAAGCACGGTTCATGTTTCGGCTCCACACCCCTGCGCCTAAGCCAAATTCTGAGCTGTTGGCAAGTTCGAGTGCTTCGGCTTCATCTTTAAAGGTCGACATAGAAATAACAGGGCCAAAAATTTCTTCTTGGAACACACGCATGTCGTTTGTACCTTTAAGCAGTGTAGGTTGTATGTAATAACCACCATTTAAATCGTCATTTAGCTGCTCTACGTTTCCGCCGGTGAGTACTTCAGCGCCTTCTTTTTTACCTATGTCTATGTAACTAAGTATTTTATCAAACTGTGCTTTTGAAGCTTGAGCGCCCACCATGGTTTCGCTGTCGAGTGGGTTACCACGTTTAATTTGTTGGGTACGTTCGAGTATGCGCTCAATAAATTGCTCGTATATATCTTCTTGAATAAACAATCTTGATGGACAGGTACATACTTCGCCCTGGTTAAAGTAAGCAAGTACGGCGCCTTCTATGGCTTTTGATAAAAACGCGTCGTCTTTTTCCATTACATCATTAAAAAATATATTGGGCGATTTACCGCCAAGCTCTACCGTTGAGGGAATAATGTTTTCAGCAGCACATTTTAAAATATGTGAGCCAACAGGTGTAGAGCCTGTAAATGCAATTTTAGCAATGCGTTTACTTGTGGCCAGTGCTTCGCCTGCTTCTTTACCAAACCCATTTACAATATTGAGCACGCCTGCAGGCAGTAAATCACCAATAATGTCCATTAAAACTAAAATAGATGCTGGAGTTTGTTCGGCTGGTTTTAGCACCACACAGTTACCTGCGGCAAGTGCTGGTGCAAGTTTCCATGCGGCCATTAAAATAGGGAAGTTCCACGGGATAATTTGCCCAACCACACCTAACGGTTCGTGAAAATGATATGCCACCGTGGTTTCGTCAATTTCGCCAATACTGCCATCTTGCGAGCGCAGGCACCCTGCAAAGTAGCGAAAGTGATCGGCCGCGAGCGGAATATCAGCCGCGAGTGTTTCGCGAATGGCTTTACCGTTATCCCATGTTTCGGCAACGGCTAGTAGCTCTAGGTTTTGCTCAATTCGGTCGGCTATTTTTAGCAGTATATTACTGCGCTCGGTCACCGAGGTTGTGCCCCACTGCTCTCGCACTGCATGCGCTTTGTCGAGTGCTAGGTTTATATCATCTTTGTCGGATCGAGGTATTTGGCAAAATACCTTACCGTTTACCGGGCTTATATTATCAAAGTATTGGCCGTTTACAGGTTTTACCCACTCCCCGCCAATGTAATTACCGTATTGTTGTTTAAAGTTTACGAGTGCGCCATCGCTACCTGGATTTGCATATATCATGTGTGTGCTCTCTTTATTGTTGTTAGCTAAAGGTCGAACATTTATATAAAACAAAATGCTTTATATTTAATCAGTGTTGTTTGACATTAGCCTAACGAGCACCTAAAAACTTGATTAGCTGTCCACAAAAGTTGTCTGTGAGTCCACACTAATAAAAATTTAAAGGATTGATATGCACACATCTCAGTTAAACAAAAAACGCCAACAACTTGATGTTTTAATAGAAAATAAAGTGACATTTGCAGCAGATAACAGCGAGTTGAGCATTTACGACACGTACCAACGTGCACAAAAGGTGGCACTGCATTCAAAGGAGTTACTGTTTTGTGCCATGCTCAGCGGTAAAAAAGTAATGCACGTAGAAAGTAGCCAATACCATAAAGCATTTTTACCCCACGAGTCGTTTGTATTAGCGCCAGAGCAAGGTGTATTAATTGATTTTCCACAGGCATCAATGCACGCCCCAACCACGTGTTTAGCGATTGAAATTAGCAAAGATAAAATAAACGCTGTGGCGAATGCGCTTAACATGCAGCAAAGCTTTGCACACGATGGCGGCTTATTCGAGTATGTTCCACAATTGGTACACAGCCAACATAATAGCCAAACACAGCAATTATTAGAGCGCATGGTGCATTTATTTAGCGAACAAGGCGCACAGCGACATTACTTAATTGACTTGTCATTAAACGAATTGATCACCCGGTTGCTACAACAACAAAGTCGCGACTTATTACTCGCTAATAGCGATAAACCACGCCTTAAAACAAAAATAAGCGATGCACTGCTTTATATTGAAGAGCACTTAAACGAAACGCTCGACATAAATACCTTGTGCAAAATAGCCTGCATGAGCCGCAGTAAGTTTTATCAGCAGTTTAAACTGGCATTTGGCACTACCCCAGCCCTTTGGCAGCAACAATTAAGACTTAAAAAAGCGCGCAATCAATTACTGCAAGGCCATGCAATTAGCCAAGTCTGCTTTGATGTTGGGTTTAATAGCGCGAGCCACTTTAGTCGTGTATTTAAACAAACCTTTGGTATTGCGCCTAAAGAATGCCGGCATTAAGGCTAAAACCTTATTTTTTACTTTGCTAACGCCCTGAATATGTTAGTTTATTAACATGAGTATTGAGTAAAGAATTGGTATGAGTAAGCAAACCCGCTGGACCCTAAAAAGTATTGCTAAAGAGTTAGGTGTATCTAACGCAACAGTCTCTAATGCGTTTAACCGCCCTGATCAGCTATCGGCTAAACGCCGAGACGATATTCTTGCAGCGTGCAAAACCTTGGGCTATTACGGGCCCAATAAAGCCGCGCAATCGCTTCGCAGTGGTACATTTAACATTGTGGCGTTAGTGCTGCCCGATAGTGTGGAATATATGGTGTCGGACCCTGTGGCCAGCAGCTTTATGCGGGGTGTAACCTCGGTGCTTGAAAAAAACGGCATTAATGTTTTATTGTTTTCTGGTAATAGCGATAACCTTAACAGTGTGGTCGACTTTGTAGATGGCTTTATTTGTTATGGCCGCCCTCGTAATAACGCATTAGTAGAGCAGTTAAAAACGGTCTCTAAACATGTGGTAACTATTGATTTTGATATAGCCCGCAATGCCTCAGTAAATATTAATAACGAGCAAGCAAGTTACGAAATAGCCAAGCATGTTTTAAAAAATCAAAGCGATAAAGTCGCTATTTTAGGCTTAAGATTACTTGATGAAAACGTATTGTGCCGCGTATATGAGCATCACGAATTTGAAACAGGGCAATCTATTTCGCACCAACGTTTACGGGGTTATCAACGTGCTTTAAGTGAGACAAATATAACCGTAGCTGATGACCGCATTTGGAATATACCTGAGAGCAGCGAGCGTTTTGCTAACATTGCCGCTAAAGAGGTGTTAAGTGCCTCCCCTCGCCCAAACGTTATCATTTGTATGAGTGATTTAATTGCCCTTGCCACCATGCGAGAAGCGATAAAACAAGGCATAAAAATAGGTGAAGAACTGCGTATTGTCGGCTTTGATGGAATAGACGAAGCCGCTCGTTTTGTGCCGCGCCTAACCACTATTCATCAAAACAGCCAAGAAAAAGGCGTAATGGCCGCCGAGCTCTTTATATCAAAAGAAGAAAAAATATGTGATGTAAGTTACGAGCTAGATATTGGCGCAAGTGGTTAATAGGTTATGTTAAAAAGGGCTGGGTAAACAAAAGCCAAGCTTTTGAGCTTGGCTTTTATGTTTTAATAGCCTGTTAGGCTAACAATGCGTTTAAACTTATCGTTGTTTCTTCATCACCATTTACTTGGGTAATAAGCGCGTCTCGCGTTTTAAAATTAACACTTAATGCAATAGACTTATCTTCTAGTTGCCACGTTAAACAACATATTCCCAGGGTGCCGTGAGCACTAAACTCTCCTGCAAAAGCGGGGTGTTCATTACGTAATTTAATGAGCTCTATTAAACCTTTTACTACAGGTTTATTGAGTGCGTGCTCAATTGTTTCACTATTTAAATACGGGCGGTTAATATCACGACCCACATTGGTACGCGCAAGTAAATCCATATCGTTTTCGCAGGCAAATAAACCACCGTAGTACACTTGCGGCACACCGGGGGCAAAAAACTGTATGGCACGCGAAATCAAATAATCTAAATCGTTAGCGCCTAATGCATTGTAATACGTGCAATTTACTTGGTATAAATCAACATTACTGGCAGCAGCACCTGTAGCTTGGCGGCTTTGGTTGTTACTGTTGGCATGCATGGTTTCTACAAGGGTATCTATTTGCTGTGCATTTAATAGCCCTGGCTTGTCGCCCATTGGGCCTGCATCAATAATGCCTATGCCGTCATGCGTATCAAGTACCGTTAAACAGTTGCGTGGTGAAATTTGTAACCATTTAAGTAATGCATCTACATCGTTATTAAATAAGCTATGTAAAATAAGCGGCGGTAATGCAAAGTCGTAAACCATGTTTACACGCTTTGCTACTTCTACTTGGGTTTGGAAGTGGCTATGAATTTCAGCAATGGTTTCCATGCCAAGCTCGTTTGCTTGCTTTGATAGGTTATCTAGGTAGCCAAAGGTTTCGTCTAGCATAAAACAGTTTGTACCGGCTTGTTTAATTGCGTAACCCGCTGCATCTAAACGAATAATATTTACGTTATTTTCAGAAAACTTAGTTAATACATTATTTAAATACGCAATACCTGCTTCAACTTTTACGTTTATATCAATTTGGTTATCGGTAAACGTGGTCCAAAAGTCATACGTTTGACCATCGCCACACTGCATTGGCGTAAAACAGCTACCGGGGCGCGGGCGATAAATTGCTTGTTGCTCAGCTTCGCTCATACCATTTGGAAAAACGTCTTCTTTTGTTAAAAACAAATCCCAAAATTCTGATTGTTTACCTTTAGCTAGCACATCTTGAAACTGATAAGACTGCGCTGAAACATGGTTAACGATTAAATCGGCCATTAGATCATGGTTTTCACCCAGTGCTTGAATATCAGCCCATGTACCAATGCGAGAATCTACTTCGCTGTGATCAATCGGGTCAAAGCCTGCATCGCTGCCATCAATCGGATTATAAAACGGCAAAAGGTGTACACCACCAAAAACGCCCTTAAGTTGGCCATTTAAAAGCGTAGTAAGTGCGTTTATATCTTGCCCTGTGATTCGATCAGCGTATGTGATCAATTGAACTTTATTCTTCATCATGTGTGATTACCAAGTTGAAACTTAATCGATTAAGATATATCTTTAACTAGCACGTACAATTTTACAAGTAATTTTTAAATATTTTACATACAAAAGTTGTGGCAAAGGTAATACTAACCAGAGTAAGTGATTGAGTTATTACTATAACTTGAGCCACAACGAGGAAAAATCACATGACAAATTTACACACACACACCAAAAGCGACCCAATGCAGCGCATACGAATACTCACTTACATGATGTTTTTTATGTTTGCGATGACCTCAGATGCAGTAGGTATGATCATCCCTGAACTAATCACAGAGTTTGGTTTAAGTATGACCCAAGCCAGTGCTTTTCATTATGCACCTATGGCACTCATTGCCTTTAGTGGCTTGTTTTTAGGCTTCTTAGCCGACAGCCTAGGCCGTAAACAAACCATAATGCTGGGCTTACTTATTTTTTCGCTCAGCTGCTTTTTGTTTGCCTTTAGCAATAGCTTTTCGGTGTTTTTAATTTTGCTGTGCTGTATAGGGCTTGCCATTGGTTTATTTAAAACCGGCGCACTAGCGCTACTTGGCGATATATCTGCAAGTAACGCAGAGCACACTAAAACCATGAACAAAGTAGAAGGCTTTTTTGGTATTGGTGCCATAGTTGGCCCTGCGTTGGTAGGCGTACTGCTTACTCAAAACGTGAGCTGGACTTATCTGTACATTATTGCCGGCGTTATGTGTTTAATTTTAGCGTTAATGGCATGGCGCGCCGACTACCCAAGTGTTGTTAAAAGCACAGAAAAGCCAGCTTCACTTGCCACCACCATGAAAATGATTAAAAACCCGTATGCACTTGGTTTTTCGTTGGCTATTGCATTATATGTGGCTACCGAGGTTGCTATTTACGTGTGGATGCCAACACTTTTAAAAGATTACACAGGCTCGTGGCCTTTGCTTGCGACCTACGCACTTACTATATTTTTTGTATTACGTGCTGCTGGACGCTTTATTGCTGTATGGCTTTTAAATCACTTTAGCTGGCAAGGGGTTATGGCTTATTTAAGTTTAGGCATCGCACTGTGTTATGTGGGCACTTTGGTAGGCGGAGTTGATTGGGCGGTAGGCTTACTTCCGCTTTCGGGTTTATTTATGTCGATGGTTTACCCTACTTTAAACTCTAAAGGTATATCGTGCTTTCCTGTTGCACAACATGGTGCAGTAGCGGGTGTTATTTTATTTTTTACCGCGCTTTCGGCCGCACTTGCGCCTTTATTTATGGGCATGATAAGTGATTACTTTGGCCACGTACGCTACGGTTTTTACTTAGCTACCGGCTTTGCTGTGATCTTATTTTTAGCCATGCTTTATAACTTTTACCGCGACCCTGCGGCAAAAGCATTAACTAAAAATGCATAAATGGCTGCTCAAGCCAGAATAAAAAACACCTTTAAAATCAATATAAAAACAAAAAAAGTGCAAATTATACACAAAAATAATTTGCATATTGTAAAAACTTTGTTATTTTTACTTAATCGATTAAGTAAAAATAACAAACTCACACAACACAATGAGGCGTTAACATGACAACACACCACACACCTTTATATTTAATCAGTGCCTTAGCACTTGCAGTAAGCCAAGGCGTTCATGCACAAGACGAGCAAGAAACCAAAGTGCAAGCTAAGCAAGGGCTTGAAACAATTGTTGTAACCGGTGTACCTCGCCGCACAACTATTATGGCATCGAGCTCATCAGTAAGCAGTTTATCGCTTGAGCAAGTTGAGGTATCAACGCCACGCTCAACGGCTGAAGCATTTAGAATTATCCCGGGTGTTCGCGCTGAATCAACAGGCGGTGAAGGTAATGCAAATATTGCAGTGCGTGGCTTACCTGTAGCATCGGGTGGCGCCAAGTTTTTACAACTGCAAGAAGATGGTCTGCCTGTAATGCAGTTTGGTGATGTTGCCTTTGGTAACGCAGATATTTTTATGCGCCTTGATAACACAGTGCAAACAATCGAATCAATTCGTGGTGGCTCAGCCTCTACATCAGCCAGTAATGCACCTGGCGGCATAATTAACTTTATTTCTAAAAATGGCGAAAACGAATCGGGTAGCGTATCTACTACTGTTGGCCTAGATTACGACAGTGTACGCACCGACTTTGAATACGGCACCTATTTAACCGACAGCGTGCGTTTTCATGTAGGTGGTTTTGTACGCCAAGGCGAAGGCCCGCGCGAAACAGGCTACACATCAAATAAAGGTGGCCAAATTAAAGCTAACCTTACTAAAGATTTTGAAAACGGTTACGTACGCCTTTACTACAAACACCTAGACGATAAGAGTGTTGGCTATCTTCCTATGCCAATGTACTCAAATGGTGACTCTATTGCTGGCTTTGATGCGCAATCAGATACACCTCACTCAGCGTTATTTACTAAAACAGTACGCTTAAATGGTGAAAACCAAATTAGCAGTGGTGATATCCGTGATGGTATGAATCCAAAGGTTGACTCTGTTGGTTTTGAAGCTGTATTTGATTTAGATAACGATTGGCGTATCGAAAACCGTTTTCGTAAGTCATCAATTAGCGGTAACTTTAACTCGCTTATTCCTGCTGAGGTTGGCAGCGCATCGTCTATTGCACAAAGTATTGGCGGTGTAGGCGCAACACTGAGTAACGCAAACACAGGCGAAGCATTTAATGATGAACTTGCCATGCGTATTCACACTTTTGATGTAACGCTTAACGACTTTGGCTCTATTGTTAACGATTTTAAACTGACTAAATCGTTTAGTGATGACACTAGCCTAACCTTTGGTTACTTTGCCTCTACGCAAAATATTGCTATGTCGTGGTTATGGAACTCTTACGTAATGGAGCTTAAAGGCGACAATGCGGCACTTTTAAATGTAACCGCAGCCGATGGTACTGAGTATTCAGAAAACGGTTTATACGCATACGGCACGCCTTATTGGGGTAACTGTTGTCAGCGCGATTACGACACCGAATACGATACTCGCGCACCGTATGTTGCGTTTTCAACAAAACTTGGTGATGTAAGCATTGATGCAAGTGCCCGCTACGACAGCGGTGAAGCACGCGGTAACTACGCAGGTGCCGTAACCTCAACAGTAGATATGAACCGCGACGGTACTATTTCTATTCCTGAGCAAAACGTAGCAGGTATTGATATAGCTAATGCAAGCCCAGTTAATTACGACTGGAGCTACTCGTCTTACTCTGTAGGTGCTAACTACCAAATTGACCCAAGCCTAGCGACGTTTGCACGTATTAGTAAAGGTGGGCGCGCAAATGCAGACCGTTTATTATTTGGTAAAGTACGCAGTGACGGAAGCGTAGCCGATGAAGATGCAGTAGATGAAGTAAACCAATTTGAGATTGGTGTGAAAAAACGCTTTGACTCGTTCTCGGTATTTGCAACAGCCTTTTACGCAGAAACAGAAGAGCAAAACTTTGAAGCAACATCGCAAACCTTTTTCGACCGTGAATACGAAGCAAAAGGGATTGAGGTTGAATCAACTTACTTTATGGATGCATGGGACTTTAGAGGTAACTTTACTTGGACCGATGCTGAAATTGCAAAAGATGCGCTAACTCCTGAAGTTGTAGGTAACACACCACGTCGCCAAGCGGATTTAATTTACTCATTAATGGCGCGTTACAGCTACGATAAAGGCGCGGCAGGTGTAAGCTTTATTGGTACAACCGATGCTTATGCACAAGATAACAACGACCTTAAGTTTGACGGCTACACGCAAGTAAATGCGTTTGTAAGCTACGACTTATCAGAAAACTTAAACCTTGCGCTTAATGTAAACAACCTATTCGATACAGTAGGTATTACAGAAGCCGAAGAAGGCTCAGTACCTGAGAACGACATTATTCGTGCCCGTACTATTAACGGCCGCACTACGTCGGTTACTTTAAAATACGCTTTTTAACTAAATGTGTGTATTGCGCTGCAGTGAGTCATCGCTGTAGCGCCTTTTAAAGTATGAATAAATAACACCCTTCATGTTTTTAGCCTAGCCTTGCTAGGCTTTTTAGGATATTCCAAATGACCAAACTCATGTGCTTAGGCGAGCTTTTAATTGATATGCTGCCTCAAGATGCTCATAACTCAGCGTACTTACCCATCCCTGGTGGTGCACCTGCTAATGTTGCTGTTGGCTATGCAAAACTTGGCGGAGAGGCTGCATTTTGTGGTGGTAAAGGTGACGATCATTTTGCCAATCAATTAAGTAATGCACTGGCGCAATACAATGTAAATACAGACTATTTATTTACCATTGCTGGCTCACAAACCGCCATGGTAATAGTAAGCCTTGATGAAACAGGCGAGCGCAGTTTTGGCTTTTATCGCCATAACACAGCCGATGTACTTTTAACCCAAGCGCATTTAGCGCAAATAAATTGGCAAAGCATAAGCACCCTGCACTTTTGCTCAAACACCCTAACCGATCCAGCCATAGCTAGCACAACGGTTAAAGCGCTAGAACTTGCTAAAACACATAATAAGCTCGTTAGTTTTGATGTGAATTTACGCTACAGCTTGTGGGAAAACATCCATGATATAGCAAGCAATGTAAAAGCCTGCTTCGCTTATTGCGACATAGTTAAACTTTCGCGTGATGAACTTAATTTTTTAGCAAAGCATAGCGAAACAACGGGCGAAGATTACATTCAAATGCTATTAAATACCGGAGTAAAACTGGTGTTTTTAACCGACGGGCCAGAGCCTGCTACGGTTTACCACAGCGCATTTATACTTAACGAATCGGCACCAAAAATAAACGCAGTAGATACAACAAGCGCGGGCGATGCCTTTATAGCGGGGGTTTTATACTATTTAAATAACTTAGGGAGTAATTTAGTGCTGGCAGATAAACTAAATGATGAAACCAGCATAAAAAACGCCCTGCACTTTGCCCTTCAATGTGGCTCTAAAGCGTGTTTAGCTAAAGGGGCATTTCCGGCATTACCTGTGCTGGCTGATGTAATATAACCTTAAGTAGAGTGCAAGTTGCTTTAAATAATAAAAAACGCTATTGAGAGCGTTTTTTATTATTTAATTATTCATCTAGCCAATCGATGGCGGCGGTGGCGTTTTCGTAGTATTGCACCTCGCCTGAAATAAACCAATTGCCTATTTTAGCCATGCGGGCTTGCCATTCTTGATTGCCATAAATAGCAATTTTATTAAATTCTTTTGAGTGCCTTACGCCAAGCTTTAAATCATCCCACGCGGCGCGAAGCTCCCAACCTTCTAACTCGCTGGCATCAATAAGCACGTTTGCTATAGGGTGTTTAACCTCGCCAAGGGCTGAGTCGATCATGGGGGTAATGACTTTATAGTCGTCGTGGGTTAGCGTTCCTACAGCTTTTAGTTTTAAAAAAAATTCTCGGCCTGCGCGTTCAATACCAATAGATAAACCATGTGTTGTGTGTACCATGCTGCTCTCCTTAATCGGGTGCGCTTATGTTATTTACAGCCTGTGTGAGTGGGTTTAATAACGAAAGCTGGAGTTAATTAAAGCCTATAAAGTGAAATTATTCCCTTTAAAAAATAAAAACCCCAAAAATACCCATCACTTACTGAGTTAAACCATAAAACTACACCGTATTAAGTTAATTAGTACTGAACTAAATCAAACAATACTGCTAAATAATGCTATTTGCTAAGCGTTTTGTACGCGCTCTATTTGCTTATCTACATCTGTTAAGTGCCCTAATTTAAGCCACACTTTTGCACCTTGCTTACCTGCGGTTATATTAAGCTCACTATTAATAGGCAGCCTTAACCAGCTGTGTTTTACTAATACGTCTGATTGCTCACTTATATCGCCTTCAAGCACGAGTAACTCAGCACCCCCGTTTGCACTAATTTGCATGTTAGCGTCTGCCTCAAAATGCAATAAACTCACATCTTCAAAGTCATCTTTATAAAGTGGGGTTATAGCAAGGCCTTTAAATGTGGCGTGTTGCACACTGCCCATATGCTGTGTTTGTAAGCGTACGTGGGTTCTATCTTGTGGCTGAAATTGCCAAAGCTTTACAAATATTATGCAGCCTTCATCAGAGCCTGGTTTGTGCTTTGATTGCGGTGGGTTACGAATATAAGAGCCTTGTGGAAAATCGCCATGCTCATCTTGAAATACGCCTTCTAGTACAAAAAACTCTTCGCCGCCTGTATGCACATGAGGCGAAAACTCGCTCCCTGGTGCATAACGTACAATGCTTGTAGCACGGGCTACTTCTGCGCCTACTCTATCAAGTGGGCGCCTATCAACGCCCGCCATTGGCGAAGGGTTCCAATTAAGTTGCTCACTATGAACAACGACTCTCTGGGTAAAATCGGCGGCTATTTTCATTTTATTACCTTTAAAATTGCATAGTGTGAGAGTAAATTTTATGCATAAAAAAAGCGAGCTTAATAAGCTCGCTTATTTAATTTTTAACGCTTTACGCTACATCTAGCTTTTTATGCTTAGAGTGTACAAACACTAAACCTACTAAGCCAATAACAACCACAGCGGCACCAATTGGTTTACCTAAGTCGGCCGATAAATTAAAGCCAATAGCAGCAGTCATAATGTACGAAAGTGTTACGCCAGTAGCGATAACGGCAGGTATGCTGGTGATCCAGTGGAATGCACGTCTATCAAATAAGTACTTAGTTGCAAGCCATAATACACTGGTTGAAAGCAGCATGTTTGAAAATGCAAAGTAGCGCCAAATAACCGAGAAATCTAATTTAGTCATAAAAAAGGCAATCGTTAAAATTGGCACTGCCAGTAATAAGCGATTACGTAAGCTTTGCGGAATATTAAACGCATCAACCACGGTTAAACGCAGTGAACGGAACGCCGTATCGCCAGAGGTAATAGGGAACACCGCAACAGCAATAATGGCCATAATACCGCCCATTACGCCTAAGTAACTATTTGCTACATGGTTAACCACTAAACCTGGGCCACCTTGATCAAGCAATGCTTTTAAGCCAGCGTAGCCTTCTGGGAATGCAGCAATACCCGCAAGTGCCCATACACAACCTACAATGCCTTCACACATCATTGCGCCGTAATATACTGGGCGTACGTATTTTTCGTTTGTTAAACAGCGGGCAATAATAGGCGCTTGGGTAGAGTGAAAGCCACTAATAGCACCACAGGTAATGGTAATAAACAGTAACGGCCAGGTTGGAAGGCCATCTGGGTTTGGCTCTAAAAAGTCATGCGCGTGGTCGGCTTCAAAGTAGGCTAAAAAGTCGCCTGCAACTGGTAAGTGTGGTGCATCTAGTAATAACGCACCGGCTATTAATGTAGTCATTACAATCATTAATAAGCCAAATAGCGGGTAAAACTTAGTAATAATTTTATCAATAGGTAGCAGCGTTGCTAAAAAGTAGTACGCCAAAATAGCCAAAACCCAAAAAGTATTATTAGCAAAAAAAGTGCCTTCAAATACATCTAAGTTACTTAATAAGCCTGCTGGGCTCATAATAAATACAACGCCCACAAAAAACAGCAGCATGGCTGTAAATATCAGCATAAAGCCTTTAAACACAACGTTGTAATAGTGCCCTGCTATTTCTGGTAAGCTTTTGCCATCTTCTTTAATGCTCATCACACCCGAGAAGAAGTCGTGTACCGCACCACCTAATACGTTACCAAGCACAATCCACACAAGTGCTACCGGTCCGTAAAGCGCACCTAAAATTGGGCCAAATATAGGGCCTACACCCGCAATATTTAAAAATTGAATTAAAAATGCACGCACAGGGTGAATGGCTACATAGTCAACACCTTCGCTAAAGCGTTTTTGTGGTGTATCAACTGTTGTATCCATACCTGCTTGTTTTTCAACAAACGGGCTATAAAACTTATATCCCAGTATTAAGATTGTTATGCAGATAAAAAAGATGATCATAAAGCACGTTTCTCTTTTTGTATTTGGAGTATAGAGCGCCTAATTGCCGCCCCGCCTTTCAATCCATGAATAATCGACGAACATTAACAAAGTATTAATCCCCCCGCTATAAGACGAATAGCTAATACACAAGGGTCTGTAGACCTTTCAAGGTTAAATTTGCAGCAGCCTGTTTGGTATTTAGGCAAGGCAGAGCCTGTCTGGTGTGGTTATTCCCCATAAGTAGGCGATAACGCAGCATTAATGCCAAACAGGCGCTGCCCTTCGGGTCCTGCCTAGGGGCGATTTACTCTTTGTTGCCTACATGGATGTAGGTAAGGGGCGTGAGCAGGACGCGGAAGCTTTGCTCGGTTTTGACTTATTCTTACATGGATGTAAGTCATTAGGATAACGCAGGAGCAGTTATCGAGCCCACTAGGTTACAAACCTCGCGCCGCGATTAAACCGCCCCTAGTTTGAACAAATTTCAAACTGCAAAGGTCAACAGACCCTATTTGAGTTACTTTTTATGCACCTTGCTCAACACTTAATCTAAACGGCTTCATTAATAAAAATTAAAGCAAAAAAAAGCGGCTTTACTATAAAAGTAAAACCGCTTACACACACAATGATTGGGTGTAACTGTGATTTTTTACGTTACGCTGGGCTCATAAACTCGTTAATTTGTTCATGAGTAAGTGTAGGTGTAGCACCGGCACTTTCGGCCACCATAGCACCTACTGCACACGCAAAATCAACAGCATGTTGTGCACAATCGCTACTACAAAGCTGATAAATTAACGACCCTAAAAACGAATCCCCCGCGCCTACTGTATCCACAACGCTAATTAAATAACCTGAGTTATAGTAATTTTCGCCTTTTATGGTTAGTAGTGCACCGTGGCTGCCTTTAGTTACACATAAGTATTCGGTGTTAGTTTGCTGTGCAATAAACGCTAAGTTTTGCTCAAGTGAATGGAACTTACAGCCCATTGCTTTGGCAATTTCATAAAGCTCTTCATCGTTTAATTTGATGAAGTCGGCTTTATTCATTAAATCTACTAATGTGTCTAACGTGTAGTGTGGCGCACGTAAATTTACGTCAAACACTTTAAAGTTAGCTACATCAACTAATTGGTTTAATGTAGCAAGTGAGGCTTCGCTTCGGCCAATTAGGCTGCCAAATACAAATACATCACTGGCTTTTACTTTTTCAATAAGTGAGTCTGTAAGCTCAATGTTATCCCACGCAGTGTCGGCAACTATTTCGTAGCTGGCTGAGCCACTTTTATCTAAGGTAACTTGTACTGTGCTGGTTTTTTTGTCGTTATTAACGCCAATGTATTCGCAGCTTACGCCTTTGCTTTTAATTTCGCCTAGTAGCTCAGTACCGAGTTCATCGTTACCTACAGCGCTTATCATGTCGGCTTTAATGCCCAGTGAGTTAATACGCACACACATGTTAAGCGGCGCGCCGCCTAGGCGTTTATCGTTTGCAAAACAATCCCATAGTACTTCGCCAAAGCAGCTTACGCTTACGTCTTTACCTTGTTTAGAATCAATTAAAATGCTCATTATTAGTTACCTTTAGGCTCAAGCACGTTATTCATAATTGCTTTAATTTTGCTAGCCGGTGCGTATAACGCTTCTACATTGTTTTTGTAGTGAGACGTAAAGGCACTTTGCGTATTTAAATCGCCAAATAAGCTTGTTAGCGATAAAAATGCAAGGTCATCAGTCGCCGTTTTAGCCGCGGCTTCATGTAACTCGCTTTGCATTGCATCGATTATTTCAAGCTTATTGCCTTGCTCATCTTCGCCTTTATCGCTGTAAAAACACCATGCAGCAATAACCAGGGTCGCAAGTGATACATCACGGCCATGGGCTAGATTTTCGTTAATAGTGGCAATTAAAAACTTAGGTAGCTTTGCTGCGCTTTCTGAACAAATGCGCGATAAGCTGTCTTTAATGTTTGGATTAGCAAAGCGCTCAATTAGCGTGTCTTTGTAGATTTCAAGGTCAATGCCTTCTAATTTCTCTAGGTTAGGCGTTACTTCTCTATCCATAAACGCACGTAAGTACTTTGCAAATAAAGGATCTGATACTGTTTCGTCAATTGTGCCGTAGCCATGTACAGAGCCTAATAAACCCAGTACCGAGTGGCCTGCATTTAATAAGCGTATTTTCATGGTCTCAAAAGGTGTTACGTCACTTACAAATTGTGCGCCAACGCTATCCCAATCTGGGCGTCCGCAGCAAAATGAGTCTTCAATTACCCATTGAGTAAACGACTCACAGGTAATTGGCCATTCATCGCTAACACCGTAGGCATCAACAACGTAGTCGATATCGCTCTTTTTAGATACTGGCGTAATACGGTCAACCATTGCATTTGGGAAAGTTACGTTAGTAGCAATCCACTCGCTTAATTCTTTATCTTGCTCGGCCGCAAAGGCAAGTAGCATTTTACGCGTTACATTACCGTTGTGCTGAATGTTATCGCACGACTGTACTGTAAACGCATCAAGGCCTTGTTCTTTACGTAGCTTTAACGCAGCAGTAATGTAGCCAAACGCCGTAATTGGGTCGTTCGGGTTATTAATGTCGTTAATAATGTCTGGGTTTGAGTAGTCAAACTCACCCGTAACTGGGTTAAAGTTATAGCCGCCTTCGGTAATGGTTAACGACACAATATGCGTATCGCTGTGCGCAAGCTTATTAATAACCGCTTGCTTGTCCTCTGGAGCAAACAAAAAGTCAATCATAGAGCCAATAACTTTGTTATCTATTTGCCCATTTGGGTGTCTTACCGTTAGCGTGTAAAGGTAGTCTTGCTGCTTTAAAATATCGCGCAGACCACGGTTACCTTCTAATAAGCCAACACCACAAATACCCCACTGTTCAGCACCTGGCGTTTTTAATAGCTCGTTAATGTACACCGCTTGGTGAGCTCGGTGAAAGCCGCCCACACCAATATGAACTATACCCGCTTTAAGCTTACTACGGTCGTAGTTTGGTGTATCTACATGGCTTGGCATATCTGCCAAGCTTTGTTGGTTTAGCCCTTTAACAAGAGCGTCAGTGTGCTGGTGTTGCGTCATGGTGCGGCCTTACTAAAACAATATTAAAAATTTAAATTAAGATGCAGTATTGAGTGCTTTATGGCGCAATAGCGACCAGTAAGCGGTTGCAAAATAAATAATGGTGCAAATAAAACATGCAATTTCAAACTGAGATTTATTTCCTGCGTAAATGCTCATGCTGTCACTAAAAAACATTACTTGGCTGGCAAAGCCAAAAATAATAAGTAACGAAACAGTCGACACGCCATTTAACACTTTGGTTAGCATTGAGTTATCAACAACCGGAGCTTGAACGTTTTCTGCAAGTCCTGCTTGGTACTCTTTAATGTCTTGCTGCTCTTGCTCTTCTGCTGCAATTTCTTTGCTGTAGTCTTCACCTGCGCCGTATTTTTTAGCCAGTAGGGTGTAAATAACAATGGTGAAAATCCAAGTAGGAATAAATAAGTAGTAAAACGACATTACATCAATCGCATTTAAACCAAAGCCAAACACAAGTGCTAATGCCCAAGAGGCAATGGCTGGTACGCTACGTGTAATGTTTTTGTATTTAGCCCAGTAGCGGGTTAAACCAATTTTAGGAAATAAAACATGCTCGGCAAATACAATGCCGCCAACAGGTACTACTAATAAGCCTGCGTAAGTTAAAAGCGGTAACATTTGCGAAAATACAAACGGGAAACACGCAATTATAACGGTTACAACACCGACAATTGCGGTAGTGCGCTCGCGCGATTGGTCAACAAAAATAGATTGTGCTGCAAGGCCTGCGCGGTAAAGGTTGGCGTTAGCTGTAGTCCAGCCCGCAATAATTACAATAACAAAGCCTGTCCAGCCTAATGCGTGGTAAGCAACGTCACCTGGGTCAAGTGATGAAATAGTTGTTTTAAGTAATACCGCAACACCTGCGCCCATAATACCAGCCGAGATCCATGCTAAGTAATGGCCAAAAAACATACCTACGCCTGAAAACAAACCGTAGCTTTTGCGTTTAGCAAATCTAAAAATTGCCATATCAATTAAGCCAAAGTGGGTAATAGAGTTTGCAGCCCATGCAAAACCAATAACCTCTAATAAGCCAATACCTTTTTCGCCATCAGCGGTGGTACCGGTCCAAATAGAAGAATCCCCTATCGCCATAAAGTCATCAAACCCAGTTAGCGTGGTTACTCCTAATACATGATTAGAAAGTTCAGGGAACAAGGCAAACGAACCCGCTATAAAAATAACAAATAACCATGGCGCACAAATTTTAGAAAAATCAGCAACGGTTGAAAAACCATACATAGCCACAAATACAACAATAGAGCCAACCGATAAAACAATGGCCACAAATGCTAAGCTGTTAGGGTACCAATCGAGTTGCGCGGGTATATCAAACAAAAACCGCACTGCGGTTGCCGATACTGTGATCATGGCGGCGGATATCACACTAAATATGACCACGTTTGCCCAGTTATAGAGCTTGGTCATTGAGTTACCCGCAATTTTATTTAGGTAGTTGTATAAACTTAAGCGTGTTTCTACCGCAATTGGAGAGGTAATTAACCACCACGAACACATAGCTAATAGGTTACCAATTAATAAACCTAATAAAATGTCGATGGTCGATGCGCCTAATGCAACAAAGGTTGCACCAATAACAAACTCGGTTGCAGCAACGTGTTCACCAGCGTATAAACCGGCAAAGTGCTTCCAACCATGAAGCTTATGATTAGCAACGGGCAATTGCTCTTCGTTAACATCGTTAAATGTTTGTGTGTGTGGACTTGATGCCATGGTATTTTCCTATTGTTTTAAGCACAGCCCTAACTAACCTGAACTCTGGATAATAAATCTATCTCAAGCAGCTATTTCCAGCGCTAACTACGTTAAATTTACTTGCAATAGGCTAGCTATTGACGCGTAATTTCGCCTTGTTTTCACTGTAAATCTCTGGCTAGAGAAAATAAACATAGATATCACTTTTGATTTAATATGTTAGTAAATCTCTTAACCAAAGTTCAGGTTAACTATTAATTTAAATAAGTGTTTTTTATTTAAATTAATAGTGAGTAAATCACCGTGCCTTTTTATAATGCTACTACTATAACTACTTAATAATTAATGCATTTTTACGTTAAGCTTTGTCAGTGTCATAAAGCTCAACGTTGATATTCTATTACTGTGTTTGTAATGTTGGGTACTGCTTATAAAAGTCATCCCAATGCGTTAAATGCGCTACCTCTGGGTAAGCTTGGTGAACAAAGTTCACTGCATCTTGCATATGCCCACCCCCGCTGTAATGCAAAACCTGCATATTGGCGGCAAGTGCTGCGCACACGCCGGCTTTTGAATCTTCAATCACTAAACAATTTTGTGGCTTCACACCCATTTGCTTAGCGGCATGTAAAAATAAATCGGGCGCGGGCTTACCATTTTTTACCTCACTAGAGGTAAATACCTTATTAAAGTGCTGCGATAAATTAACCACATTAAGCGCTTTAGCGGTGCGTTTAGGGCTACTGCTTGTTGCAATGCAACAAGGTACAGATAGTTGCTCTAGCACGTGTTTAATGCCGTTAGTTGGCATTAATGCAGTTTCGAACTCGTTTAATAGTGCTTCTCGGTAATCGGCTTCAAAGCTCTCAGCTAAGGTCACGTTAAAGGTATCGAATAAGTTTTGGGTAACTGTTTTAAAATTACAGCCCAAAAAATATTGCTGTACATAGGCTCGGTCAATATTAACGTCAACCTCTGCAAGCATGTTTATTAACACTTGCGCGCTTAATATTTCGCTATCTATAACAACGCCATCACAATCAAAAATAACTAATTCTATTTTAGTATTCATATTGCCCCTTTTTATGCACCTAGTTTGGTGCAACCTTAACTTGAGCATAAGCCCAGCAAGTGAGCATATTCTCTTTATTGTTATAATAAGTCAACATCTTGTTAGTGAAAAACGCACCACAGTGGTGAATATTTATTCATTAAATATGAAATTGTCTGTATTTTCATTGATTTCAAAATTGCAATTACGACTAAGGTCGAACATTGCAAAACCGCTATTTAGAAAATAGAAGGCAGCACGCAAACAGCAATCTAAATTTGTGATTACTCCAATCTAAACAATCAATTTTACCGAACTTACTTTTGTTAATACACTCGTTAACAGTTAAACAGCCAGCAACACTGCCGGCACTTTTATACAGATGAGGTCGACAATGAATACTCAAAAAAACACGATTAATAATAAATCTACGTTAACGCTAAGCGCATTAGCTTTAGCAATGGCATTACCTGCAAGTGCCGCAACTACCCTTACTAAAGACAACGGCGCAGCTGTTGGCGACAACCAAAACTCGATTACCGCAGGTGAGCGCGGAAGTGTATTACTTGAAGACGTACACCTAATTCAAAAGCTACAACGTTTTGCACGTGAGCGTATTCCTGAGCGTGTAGTGCATGCGCGCGGTACAGGTGCACACGGTGTGTTTGTAGCGTCTAAAGAATTAGATGACTTAACAATTGCTGCACCGTTTGCAGAAGCGGGTAAAGAAACTGACGTATTTGTACGTTTTTCATCAGTAATTCACTCAAAAGGTAGCCCAGAAACACTGCGTGACCCACGTGGTTTTGCTACTAAGTTTTACACCGACCAAGGTAACTGGGATTTAGTAGGTAACAACTTACCGGTATTCTTTATTCGCGATGCGATTAAATTTCCAGACATGGTTCACTCGTTAAAACCATCACCGGTAGATAACATTCAAGATCCTAACCGCTTTTTTGACTTTTTCTCATACGAGCCAGGTTCTACTCACATGTTAACGTGGGTATACAGCGACTACGGTACACCAGCAAGCCTACGTAAAATGGACGGCTGGGGCGTACATGCTTACAAAATGATTAATAAGTCAGGCGATGTTAAATACGTTAAGTTTCACTGGGTAAGCCAACAAGGTATAGACAACCTTGATGCTAAAGAAGTAAACGAAGTGCAAGGTAAAGACTTCCAACACTTAACACGCGACCTATACAGCGAGATTGGTAAAGGTAACTTCCCTAAGTGGGATCTATACATTAAAACCCTTGATCCGTCGCAGTTAGATGACTTTGACTACAACCCATTAGATGCAACAAAAATGTGGTTAGACGTTAAAGAAACTAAAGTAGGAACAATGACCTTAAACCGTATGCCAACTAACTTCTTCCAATCTACAGAACAAGTTGCAATGGCACCGGCAAATGTAATTCCGGGTATTGAGCCATCTGAAGACAGACTATTACAAGGGCGTGTTTTCTCTTACGCCGATACGCAAATGTACCGCTTAGGTGCTAACCACCAACAATTGCCAATTAACCGTGCAAAAGTTGAAGTGGTTAACTACAACCAAGACGGCGCAATGAACTACGGTAATACAACAAGTAACGTGAACTACCAACCAAGTCACGAAAACGTTGCAGAAAACCCAATTGCACGCAGAAGTAACACAGAGCTAAAAGGCTACGTACAACAAGCAGCAATTAAAAAGCAGCAAAACTTTGCTCAAGCGGGTGTACTTTACCGCAGCTTTAGCAAGCAAGAGCGCACTAACTTAGTTAACAACTTAGCCGGCGATTTAGGCAAAGTGAAAGACAGCAAAGTTATGCACAAAATGCTTAGCCACTTCTACAAAGCAGATAGCGAATACGGTACACGCTTAACTAACGCTGTAAACGGCGACATGAAACAAGTTAAGCAACTAGCCGCTAAGCTTTAATATTTTACCCAACCTGTAAGTTATTGAGGAAAGCCTAGCTTTCCTCTTTTTTAAAAAGGTAAACAGTATGCGTAAATTACTTATTATATTTACTTTAGTGATGAGCTTTTCAGGCTTTGCCAATGAGCCACAAAGCCCTGTAACGGAACAAAGCACCGCCCAGTCGCAATACGACAGCTTACTTGCTTATTACTTTGCAGCCGCACGCACCGACGACACCGCCGTAATAACGCAATTTGTAGATGCTGGCATTCCTATTAATAGTTACAACAACAAAGGTTACACCGCGCTAATGATTGCCACCTACCACGGCAATAAAAATACGGTAAACACCTTATTGCAATTAGGCGCTAATGCCTGCCTTGAAGACAACCGCGGTAACACAGCCCTAATGGCTGCCATATTTAGAGGCGAATTTAGTATAGCTAAAACACTTGTAGGCCTTGATTGCGATAACGCACATCAAAACAAAGCCGGTCAAACAGCCGAACAATTTGCACAAAAATTTGGCCAACAAAAAGTGCTCGATTTATTAGCACAGGTAAACAGTAAATCTAATTAATCAACTTTTAATATACCCATTTGCCCGTTATTGTTAGTGACAATAAGGCTACATTAGCAGCCAATAACCAGGCTTTAGCAAAATAAGTAGTACCCTTTAGTTATTTAAACCTTCCTCTCGCCCCATTTCATCGGGGCGTGGTTTAATACCAACGCCAATAAATAGTTGATCTATTTTACCTGCTAAAACAACGCATTTCTTTGTTGTAATTAGCGTCAAGTGAGCAACTATTTACAGCAATTTACACCTAAACTGAATTGCTTATTCGACGTAAAATTTAGAACATATAATTGATAGGGTTGGTATAAACAATGCTTTCCCCTCTTGCCGAGACTGGTCTAACCAGATATTATTTTTACCTGTGTACTTTATATGGGAAATAATAATTCTAATGACCGCACCACACTTTGAGCACACCACTATTACCTGTAATAACAGGCAAACCCTAAGCGCCCGTGTATTTACACCCACCAGCCCTATTAAAGGTGCGGTGATGATTGCCCCTGCAACCGGTATAAAGCAGCAGTTTTATGCAAACTTTGCTACTTACTTACAGCAACATGGCTTTGGCGTTATTACGTTTGATAACAGTGGCATTGGCCAATCGCTTAACCGCAGTATTAAAAAAAGCAAAGCCAGTTTACAAAGTTGGGGTGAGCAAGACATGCCTGCGGTACTTGAGCATTTGCAAAGGGTATTTCCTAATACGCAATATCATTTAGTGGGTCATAGCGCCGGCGGGCAATTAGTGGGGCTAATGCATAACGCTAACGAGCTAAGCTCCGCGTTTAATTTTGCTTGCTCGTCAGGTAAATTAACTAATATGAGCTTAGTGTACCAGGTTAAAGCGCACTTTTTTATGAATGGAGTTATACCCCTTAGTAATGCCTTGTTTGGTCATACTAAATCGCAGTGGTTTGGCATGGGCGAACCCCTACCTAAAGGCGTAGCTAAACAATGGCGAAAATGGTGTAACGCCCAAGGGTATGTGCAATCAGCATTTGGTGATACCGTATTTCAACACTGTTACAACACGCTTTCTATGCCCTCAATATGGGTTAATGCTACCGATGACGATATTGCTAACAATGCAAATGTTGCCGATATGCTCTCGGTTTTTCCTAAATTAAAAGCACAAACCCTAACCTTAAACCCACACGACTATGGTTTGAAGGAAATTGGCCATATGAAATTTTTTAGCAAAAAATCTGACGGATTATGGCCACTTGCGCTTAACTGGCTAAACAAACACAGTTAAAAAAGGATGCGTTTACACCGTTAGTTTACGGCGTTAATTTGCTTTTTAACTGGTTTTTCACGCGTTACGAAATAGCATACGAGTGAGCCGCCAGTTACCATTATTACTCCTTGCCAAAACGAGGCACTGAGGGTAATTGATAAATAAAGCGCCGAAATAATCGCCGAAAAAACCGGCGTAAAATACGAAAGCGTACCAAGCAACATTAAGTTACCGCCAATAATAGCTTGGTTCCAAAGAGCATACCCGCTGCCAACAACCACACCAGCTAACACAAGCGTTACGGTCGCGTGCAGTGTAAAGGTCATTTTTGGCTCGTCACTTAATCCATACAACACCCATAAGCTTAGTGCCGTGGCGATAAAAAACAGCACAATGGCATTTTGCCCATTGCTATTTTTTTGAGTAATTACACAGTAAACAGACCAAATAAAAGGTGCTACAAACGCCAACAAGTAAGCCGTTGGGTTACTGGCAAAATTACCCATAATACTGTTAAGAGATAACCCGCTATCGCCACCAACGCACCAAGCCACACCAAAAAAAGCGAGCAGCATACCGGGGTAAATCCAAATACTTACTTTACTACGGTTAACTATAATACTGAGCAAAATGGTAAGTGTGGGCCATAAATAATTTATAACCGCCATTTCTACCGCTTGGTGGCGATTATTAGCAAGCCCTACAAACAGCGCTAAACACACCTCGTAAAGTGCAAATAAAGCAGTGCCCCAAATAATATAACGCTTATTAAACCCAGCAAACTTGGGCCGTCCCATTACCAAAATTAAAAACAGCGCGCTTACACTGTACATAAGTGCCGCCCCACCTATGGGGCCAAATAACTCCGAAACATCCCTGAGCAGAGCCACTAAACAACTCCATAATAAAATAGCGGCAATGCCATAAAGCGTGTATTTATGATTAGAAAAAAAGTCCATTAACTACCTAAAAGTACTACTTATGTTTGACGTTACGCTAACAGTAATTAATGGGTTAAACAATTGTTGCTCATCATTTATTGTTATAAAGATGTTTTTGGCCTGCACTTAAGTGTTTGACCTTTTGGTCAGTAAAGTTACAATCATTCAACACGTTAAAAACAGCATCGCCATAATGAGCACACAAACAAAGCCAAATAAAAAAGAACTCACCCGAGTAAAAAACCAAACATTAATACTCGATGCCGCCGAGCAGTTGTTTTCTCAGCTTGGTTACGATGGCACCAGTATGAGTATGGTTGCCAAAGAAGCAGGCGTTCCTAAGGCCAATATTTTATATTATTTTAAAAGCAAAGACGGCCTATACGAAAACGTAATAGACCGCATTATCGCGCACTGGAACTTAGGCTTAGATAACGTAACCCCTGAGGACGACCCTGCACATGTGTTGTATCACTATATTAAAAGCAAAGTAATACTTGCCGTAAACCAGCCGCTGCAATCACGTTTATTTGCCAGTGAAATACTGCGCGGCGCTCCTTATTTGCAAAACTACTTTAGAACCAACACACGCCCGTGGGTAAAACAAAAGGTAGACGTGTTTCAGGCCTGGATAGATGCAAACAAAATGGATAATGTTGACCCTTACCATTTATTATTTACCATTTGGTCAACTACGCAGTACTACGCCGATTTTCAGGCCGAAGTGCTACTGGTAATGAACAAATTAGAATACGACGAAACCGATGTGGCACAAATAACGCAATCAACTGCCCACATAATTTTAAAAGGTATTGGTTTAAAAATACCTGAGCACAGTGAGGCTTAACCCATGGATAATTTTACCACCCCAGACTTATTTGACGATCACCGCAATAGCGTACAAGTCGCCGACAGCGGCCTGCGCCACTTTGGAAAAAAAACCACGTTTAGTGGCCAAGCAGTTACCGTTACCTGCCCAGACGATAACTCGTTTGCCGCTGACATACTGCATGAAAACGGCAAGGGTAAAGTACTGGTTATTGATGGCTTTGCTAGCAAACGCTTTGCTTTTATAGGCGATATTATGGCGGAGCGCGCGTTAAAAAACGGCTGGGAAGGCGTGATTATTAACGGCTGTTGCCGCGATATTGAAATACTTGCCACAATGGATTTGCCGGTTATGGCACTTGGCTCAACCCCGCGCAGTACATTAAAGCGTGGCTTTGGAGATAAAAATCAAACAGTGACCATGCTTAGTACCACAATTAACCCTAACGATTGGCTATACGCCGATGTAAATGGCTTAATTATTAGCCCTAACGCATTACTATAAACGCCACACTTGCAACCAAGTTGGTGCAATCACGCACCAACTTGGTGTGTTTTCACCTCTAGATTACACCTTCTTTAATACTTATATTTTTATAAATATCTGCTAAACCCCATACAAACCAAACAAAACCTGACCGAGCGGACAACTTTATTGCATTTGGCATTGCTTTTGCTTAGCTTTTAGGCAATATAATAGCTAACAGATTAAAAGGCGGATCAGGCTCTGTAAAACAAAAATAAGATGTTACGCAGTGGGCTGAAAAATAATAATAACTAATTCGTCTTTTTAATCACCCTAAATCTGATTATAACCAGTTGGTCAGATTTACTTTATAACGAGTGGTGATATGAGTACCAAAACACATAATAATTTTACCGGTATTTTTTGTGACCATGGCCCTAACGCATGGCAAACACAAACCCACGGCACACTTGTAAATAAGCGTCTTGCAGTAAAAGATGTATTTGCAGTTAAAGGCGAGCGCAACAGCGCAGGTAACCCAAGCTGGTTTAAAGCAGCAAAGCCTGCACAGCAAACAGCAAGTGCCGTAAACAAACTAATGAATGAGGGTTGTCGCTTTACAGGCTTTACCCATACCGATGAGCTGGCCTACAGCTTAGAGGGCAATAACATTCACTATGGTGCAGCACAAAACCCAAAACTTAAAGGCCATGCAAGTGGCGGCTCAAGTATGGGCTCGGCTGCAGCTGTAGCGGCTAACTTAGCCGATATTGGCTTAGGCACTGATACTGGTGGCTCTATTAGAATACCGGCAAGTTATTGTGGGTTATTTGGTATAAGGCCAAGCCATAACGTAATTGAAAAAGATGGCCTAATTCCGCTAGCGTCCCCATTTGATACCATTGGCTGGCTTACGCAAAATGCAGAGCTGCTAAGCGATGTAGGCAATGTACTGTTACCAAATCAAGCTATTAATAACGTTGATACCTTAGTTATTTGCGAGCCATTATTTGAGCTGGTTAACCCTGCTTTACAAGCCCCACTTAAACAATTGCTTGAAAAAACCAAACCTTATTTTAAACACCATAAAGAATTTGAACTGCCTAACAGCAGCTTATTAAGCGAACTGGCTGACAGCTTTAGAATACTGCAAGGGCGAGCAATCGCAAAAACGCATAAAGATTGGCTTCAATTGCCAGGGCAACTTCCCCAGTTTGCTCCGGCAATTGCGGCACGTTTTAACATGGCGCTTGCCCTAACCGCTCAAGAAGAGCAAGAAGCACTAAATGTACAAACCCAATGGCAAACACTAATCGCTAAAAACCTAAACACAAACAGTTGTTTATTTTTGCCAACCACACCCACAACTGCACCTAAATTGGGCGCCGACACAAGCGCCTTACGCATGCAAATAATCACCTTATCGGCCATTGCGGGCTTGAGCCGCTCGGCGCAAGTACACTTACCATTGGCTAATTTAGAAAATGGCCACCCGTATGGGTTTTCATTAATGATGAGCCACGGCAACGATAAAAGCCTACTTGCCTGCGTACAACAATTAGCTGCCCACTTTAAACAGGACACACTTGCATGAGCACAAACAACATTGCCTTTACTGCCCCGCATTTTGCAGCAACCGAGGCAGGCACCTTAATACTAAAACAAGGCGGTACAGCCACCGAAGCCATGGTAGCGGCAGCGGCTGCGATTAGCGTGGTATATCCGCATATGAACTCAATTGGCGGCGACAGTTTTTGGCTTATTGATAACCCAAACCAAAGTATACCCACTGCCATTGATGCCTGCGGGCGCGCACCAAACGATATAAGCGCCTATAGCAATGAGCCACACATACCAGAGCGCGGCGGTTTAAGCGCGCTTACTCAGGCTGCAACACTTCGCGGCTGGCAAAAAGCCCTTGCGGTAGATGAGCACGCAGCTCTTTCACTAAGTACTATTTTAGCCCCAGCCATAAAGCTCGCGCGCGAAGGCTTTACAGTATCTAAAAGCTTGCAAGCAGGCTGCGAAAAGCTTGCTACCGCTTCAAACACTAACGCTGCCTTTAAAGAACTTTACATACCTAATGGTAAACCGTTGCAAGCGGGCCAACATTTTAAAAACCCAAAACTTGCCAGTACCTTTGAGCACTTAGCCGAGCATGGCTTAAACGCCTTTTACCAAGGCCCTTTAGCAGAGTCGTTTGCAAACGATTTAGCTGCCGCAGGCAGTGCAATTACACGCGCTGATATTGCCAATACGCAGGCCGATTTAGTAACGCCGCTCAGTGCTAATTTATCGGGCATACAGTGTTATAACTTATCCGCCCCCACGCAAGGCGTGCATTCTCTGCAAATAATTGGCGCTGTTAATAAACTAAAACATTTAGCCAAAACAGAGGCCGATTGGATGCACTTAATTGTTGAGGCAACTAAACAAAGCTTTACTCACCGCCCTACACTTTGGGCAGACCCAGAGGCGCTTGGCGATGATTATAAAAACGCATTAACTGATGAGCGCTTAAATGCGCTTGCCGGCAATATAGACATGAGCCAAGCCAAGCAATGGCCATTTAATGCAGAGCCAGGCGATACCGTTTGGATGGCCGCACGGGATAAAAACGGCCAACTAGTGAGCTTTATTCAAAGTGTTTACTGGGAATTTGGCAGCGGCATTTTGATGAGCGAAGGCGGCTTTGTGTGGAATAACCGCGGTTTAAGTTTTAGTTTAAATAGCAACGATGCAAATGCCTTAAAAGCGCATAAAAAACCGGCTCATACACTCAACCCTGCTTTAGCAAAATTTGACGATGGTAGGCGCCTTGCCTACGGCACCATGGGCGGCGAAGGCCAGCCACAAACACAAGCTGCTGTATTTAGTGGTTACGCATGGCGTAATAAATCAATTACCCAAGCAGTAAGCGATCCGCGTTGGTTATTAGGGCGCACCTGGGGCGATACAAGCACAAATTTAAAGGTAGAGCAAAGCTTAGTAATTCAAGTTAAACATGAATTAAATCAACGTGACCACGACTGGGTAAGCGTTGATAATAACAATGAAATGATGGGTCATGCAGGTGCCATTTTAGATACGCCTACCAGCCTTGAAGCAGCCACCGATCCTCGTTCAGATGGTCGCGCAACAGTAACTACAGCAGGAACACAATGACAGAAATAATAAATCAATGGCCGATTATAGCGGCCTTAATAGCAACCGGTATTTTTGCAGGTATTTTAGCAGGCCTATTTGGTGTAGGCGGCGGCATAGTAATTGTGCCTGTGCTGTACTTTTTACTGCAAGGCTTTGGCGTAAGCCCTGAGTCGGCCATGATGATAGCCACGGCTACATCGCTTGCCACCATAGTGCCTACTTCTATTTCGTCGATTCGCTCGCACCATGCCAAGGGCAATATCGACCTTGCTTTAATTAAATACTGGGCCCCGTTTATTTTGGTAATGGCCGTGATATGTAGCTACTTAGCTCATTCTATACGCGGTAATGCATTGGTACTTATGTTTGCCTGTATTGCCATTTTAGTAAGTTTAAACATGTTATTTAGAGCCGGCGCGCCTGCCCTTGTTAGTAAATTACCAGGTAAATTTGGCCAAGGCATTATGGCAAGTATTGTAGGTGGTTTATCGGTAATGATTGGCATAGGTGGCGGCACTATTGGCGTACCCATGCTAAACGCGTTTAACGTACGTGCTCATGTTGCCGTTGGCACCGCTGCTGTATTTGGCTTATTAATTGCGTTACCGGGCGTTATTACTTTATTAAGTATTGGTACTACACCCACCGATGCGCCGCTAGGCACGTGGGGCCTTGTAAACCTACCTGCTTTTATACTTATTATTCCGCTTACTATTTTGTTTGCCCCTATTGGCGTAAAAATTGGTAGCAAGCTAGATCAAAAACAATTAAAACGCGCCTTTGCCGTTGTATTAATGATAACGGGCATTCGTATGCTTATTCAGACTCTGGGAGCCTAAAACATGTTTAGCGACACGCAAATTCAAACTTTAAACCCGCCACAGCGATTACTCATGGGCCCAGGCCCAATAAACGCAGATCCACGCGTGCTACGTGCTATGTCGGCACAGCTAATTGGCCAATACGACCCAGTAATGACCGGTTTTATGAACGAAACCATGGCCCGCTATCGCGAAATTTTTAAAACCAAAAACGAATGGACCATGTTAGTTGATGGCACATCACGCGCAGGCATAGAAGCCGTTTTATGCTCTATTTTACGCCCAGGCGATAAAGTACTGGTGCCCATTATGGGCCGCTTTGGCCACTTGCTTGCTGAAATAGCCGAGCGCGTAGGCGCAAAAGTACACACCATAGAAGTCCCGTGGGGCGAGGTATTTACCCCCGAACAAATAGAAAAAGCCATTGTTGATGTAAAACCCCATGTACTTGCTATGGTACAGGGCGATACCTCAACAACCATGAACCAACCCCTTGAACACATTGGCGATATTTGCCAAAAGCACGACGTATTATTTTACTGCGATGCCACCGCTTCGATTGTAGGTAACGATTTACCCGCCGATGAGTGGAAACTCGATGCGCTTTCGGTTGGTTTGCAAAAATGTTTAGGTGGCCCGTCTGGCTCTGCCCCTTTAACACTGAGCGATAAATGCGCCGATTGGATCCAAAAACGCAAAAAAGTAGAAGCGGGTATTCGTACCGCGCAGCATACCGACGGCACCGAGCCATTTGTACGCTCAAACTATTTTGATTTAGGCATGATCATGAATTACTGGGGCGAAGAGCGCCTTAACCACCACACCGAAGCCACCAGCATGCTGTATTGCGCATCAGAATGTGCTCGCATTGTTATTGAAGAAGGCGTTGATAACTGCGTTGCCCGCCACAAGTTACACGGCGATGCCATGCTAACGGGTATTCAAGCGCTGGGCTTAAACGTATTTGGCGACTTAAACCATAAAATGAACAACGTAGTGGGTGTTTATATACCCGAGGGCATTAATGCTGACCACGTACGCGGACAAATGCTAACCGACTTTGGTATTGAAATTGGCACCTCGTTTGGGCCGCTGCATGGCAAAATTTGGCGTATTGGCACCATGGGTTACAACGCCCGTAAAGATGCCGTATTACAAACATTGGCAAGCCTAGATGCCTGCTTACACGCCAACGGCTATAAAGGCCCTAAAGGCGAAGCCGCTATTGCCGCCCTAGCCCATTATAAATAAAAAAAGGATTTAGCATGACGATTGCAAGCCCCCTCCATGAGCCATTATTAAACAGTGAGCTGGCTAATAAATTTGCCGCGCGCGCGTTATTGCGCTGTAAAACGCTCAGTGGACTATCGCAAATGCAAGGTGGCATTCACCGTGTTTATTTATCTAAAGAGCACAAAGAGTGTAACCGTGTAACTGCCGCGTGGATGGCTGAGGCGGGCATGCAATCGTGGCAAGACGAAGTCGGCAATTTATGGGGGCGCTTAGCATCATCTAACCCAAACGCTAAACGTTTAATTATTGGCTCACACCTAGACACCGTACCAAACGCCGGTGCATTTGATGGTATTTTAGGTGTGCTACTCGGTATTGAAATAGCCGACCTTGCACACACGCTTAAGCTTGATTTACCATTTCATTTAGATGTAGTGGGCTTTTGTGATGAAGAAGGCACTCGCTTTGCCACCACGTTAATTGGTTCAAAAGCACTGGCGAACGAGTTTGACCCCCAGTGGTTAAATATACAAGATACAAACGGCATTAGTATGCGCCAAGCCATGCTTGATTTTGGCCTAAACCCTGATGATTACGCTAAAGCCGCCCTTAACAAAAACGAATTACTCGGTTATTGGGAAACCCACATAGAGCAAGGCCCAGTGCTTGAATCGGTAAATCAGGCGCTAGGCGTAGTAACCGCTATTGCTGGCGCCAAACGCGCTATGATCACCCTATCAGGCCAAAGCGGCCATGCAGGCACTACGCCAATGAACTTACGCCAAGATTCGTTAGTTGGCTGCGCCGAGCTTACCCTTGCCATAGAGCAACTAGCAAAAAACGCGAGTAATGGTGAAGTAGCCACCGTAGGGCAAATTCATGCTCGCCCAGGCGCTACAAATGTTATTGCCGGTAAAACGACCATAAGCCTAGATGCACGCGCACAAAATGATGCCGACCTAGCAGTATTACTTAATGCAATACATACCCGCGCCGATCAAATTGCTACATCGCGTAATTTAACGCTTGATTGGCAATGGACACATGCGGCCGACGCCGTAGCGTGCGACACTCAAATTCAGCAATTGTTTAGCAGTGCCTGTAAATTGAATAACCAAGCCTCGCCTTCACTTGCCTCTGGCGCTGGGCACGATGCCATGGCTATTGCCCCTATTTGCCCTGTAGGCATGCTATTTATACGCAGCCCAGGCGGGATAAGCCATCACCCCGCAGAAGCTGTTATTGATGAGGATGTAACAAAAGCCCTTAGCGTAATGTACAGCGCACTCATGCTGTATGTAAAAGAGTTAGAAAAGTAACTAACGGTTGTGCATCCGCAGGGGAGGCTATGTGCTGTTAGCTTAGCCCTGCGTATTAAACGAGGCTGTGGTTATTAATTAAAGCCAGTATTTAAAGTCGGTGTTTAAAACTTAATTAAGGCTTAAACCAAGCTCATTTAAACTCGCTTCAAAGCGCTGCCATTTTCTATTTATTTTACGCTTAGCCGATGAGCTCACGTAATTACTAATAGGAAAAAACTCAGTATTACCAATATCATCAACAACAACACACCGCTCAATGGTGCCGTTATTATTAACACACGCTATATTGCGTGGTTTTATTTCTTTGGTGATCACTAAATTGTGTAATAAATAATCTTTTAAATTTAATAGTGGCTCGGCTAAGGTTTCACTATTTGGCTGATTTAAATAATGTTCCAACGTTTTAGCAGGCTGATTATTTGCATCAATTACTAGGTCAAACACGTACCCTGTACCAATATTGGTGTGTACCGTACCATGGTATCGCGCTAACAACTGCCACTGAATATTTCGGTTACTAAGTCGCTTATAATAAGCCAGCTCTTGATCTTGCTCCTGCGAAAACCCTTCATGGCTTACTTTTATACATAAATTATGTGCCTCAGGGTGCCTGTAACACGTTCTATGCGCCCCTTTACCTACAATTAAATCGTCTTTCAATGAGATCAAACCAATTTTCGTCCTAACGTAAATTTACAAATACCAATTCGCTTAATTAAGTAACCTATTTTGAGGATTGGTATAAAACGAGGTAAATAACACGCCTTAAAATTGCACGCTTAGTATTTACATCTATTAATGCAGCTTTTATTACTATGTCAGTAATAAAGTAGGTACATTCGTTAAATAAGCCGGCCATTTTAACTATAAATTAGGGTTTATCAAGGTAAATTAGCTACAGTTTGGATGTATTAGAAGCTAAGGTAGGTTTGCTTTTGTATTATTATTAAAACGAATATCAGGCTATTGAGATAAGGAAGAAGAACAAAAAATTTAGATTTGTTCGCGGTAGTTAACCAAGTCTTACAAATAAATATTTAGATAGTAGAAGCCCCGTTTTTACTATCTAAATACTCTGGTATATAGCTAAACTGACTTTGTATATTTGTATTCGCATGATACAACAGCTGCACATAAGCCACTAAAAGCTAAAATACAAACTGCAGAAACTGCACCCCAAATTGACATTATCATCACAGGTAAACCGGCATTTGGTGCAGACATAACTATTCCATTCCCTAAATCTTTAGGTGCGCCAAGGTTAGAAAAAACACCAAATAAACCAATGCAAATAGCTATAAAAAACAGTATATAACTCAAAAACCCAAGCACTCTAGAAGCGATAAGCAGGCCCTTAAGGTTTTCTGTTTTAATTGTTGAGTATGGGTAAAGTTTCATATTCATCCTTAATTTAATTACTTTTATTATTTTTCCTGATCGAATGTTTATTATTCACACAAGCAAACATAAAAACAAGTAGGAGCAACTTAAATTAGCTAAATTCACCAAGTAGTTAGCCAAGCATATTAAATTTATAACTAAGTATTAGATGTATATTGAAATAAGAGAATTGCTTTAGCTAACCTTCGCTAAAAACATTTATTTTGCAGTTTTTCGGGTGGCTACATAAAACTAATTATAGGGCCACCCGTTTTAATTTTTATAGTTACTCAATCGTTACCTTTGCATCACTTACCCATGTTTCGGTTATCGCCTCTTCGTTTTTATCAACCAAATACGCGCGAATACTTACGGGGTCGTTATTGCTCTGTTTGTAGTCAAATGCTAATCGCCATTGGTTGGTACCCACTATTGGGTAAGCACCAATTGGCTCCAGTATTTCGCCGTTACTGGCTTCAACAATAGGCTTTATGCCACTTTCTCTATCTAGGTCTTTAAACACTGGCCCTTCAAAATCAATCACCATTTTGTTTACGCCCTCAGGAATAGGCTGGCCAGGAATTCCGCCCTGCCCTTGGCGAGTATTAACAACACTTGCTAGGTTTTTTGATTTTGGATCGAGTGGACGCCACTCAATATCATAAGAAAAGGTAAACTCATCGCCTTTACGTACCTCTTTTTCAGGCACCCAATAGGCAACAATATTATCAAACGTTTCATCTTTAGTTGGGATTTCGATTAGCTGCACAGCGCCTCTCCCCCAATCGCCCGTAGGCTTGATCCACGCTGATGAACGCTTATTATAAAACACGCCGTCGTCTTGGTAGTTATTAAAGTCACGGTCTCTTTGAATTAAACCAAAGCCTTTAGGGTTCTCATCAATAAAGCTATTGGTCGACACCGACTGCGGATTATTTAACGGTCGCCAAATATACTGGCCCGACCCAGTATGAATCGCTAAGCCATCGCTGTCGTGAATTTCTGGGCGCCAGTCTTTCGCTACCGTTTTATCTTTTTCTGAGTACCAGTACATGCTGGTTAGCGGCGCTATACCTAAGCGCTCTACATCGGCGCGCATATACAAATTAGCACTTACAGAGGTAACATGCCCTTTGGCCTCTTTGTTGTCTTTACTCAAACCAAACCGATAAGCACCTGTAACAGAGGGCCCCTCAAGTAATGCCCACACAGACATGCTCTCACCTTTATTTTCGGCAGGGCCTAGCCAAAATGCCGAAAAGCGTGGAAATTCTTCTGGCTCACTCATACCGGTATTAATTGCAATACCGCGAGCCGACAACCCATATTGCCCCTGAGGGCCATCAGTTCTAAAATAAGACGCCCCCAAAAACGATATCCAATCTGGTTTTATATCGGGGCGCATAATTCTAAAGCCTGCAAACCCAAACCCTTCAGGCAGGTCGTGTGCTGGGCTGTCGTCAGGCATATCAAAAAGCGCATTACTAAAAGGCAGTTCTTTAACGTTGTTTTTATCATCTCTGATGAAAATACTTACCGGCTCAGGAAAATATCGCCCAGGGTAAAATAATTGTACCGGTGCCTTTTTGCCATTTGGGTAGAGGGTTTCATCTTCTTTAAAGCGTATTTTCCAATGTTCGTCATAGGTAATTTTATCAATAAGCTCAGGTGCTGGCACTTCCACAGGCGTATAGGGCTTTTTGGCAGAGGCTTTTGCCATTGCTTTTAAATCTTCAAAAGTAAACTTAGCACTTGCTTGTGCTTGCGCCGCGTGTAACGACACAGAGGAGGCAATAATAGCGGCAATAAATAACTTTAACTTCATAAAAAGTATCTCTAATAAAGGGAGTCTAAAAATAAGCGCCCACTACAAGCGCCTAACTTAAAATGCTTGTAAAGATATTACACACCGCAATATGAACTCGCGTTTACTAAAATAACGTTATTTGGCGAAGCTTCTATGCTTAGCTGTGTTTAGGGGAGATTGTGTTTGAATAGCTGCGTTTGAATAGTTGTGTTTGAATAGTTGTGTTTAATAAATACGGCTGATATAGCTTTTACTTAGTTAAAGCCAGTTAGTGCTTTAAAATCGAAATACTGATCTGTGCGTCGCTGCTACGCTTATTATAACTACCTGATTAATGCAGGCTTGTGAACAAGAACTGAGAAGTCGAGTAGCATATTCAATCCTTTTTTAGCTTATAACACCCACTTAAAAGTGTTAAGCGTGAGGAATTGCCATTACATTGGTTTGCTATGTATTAAAGGCCACCACATAAGTCTAAAAAATTTCCTGTCGAAAACGATGACTTTGCTGATGAAAGCCAATAAATAGCTTCAGCCACCTCCTCAGGTTCACCTCCACGCTTAAGAGGAATAAGCTCCTTTAACCTTTCTACTCTTTCAGGTTCACCACCATCAGCGTGCATTTGCGTATTAATTAGCCCAGGACGCACACAATTAACTCTAATTCCTTCACAAGCAACCTCTAGTGATAAACCTTTAGTGAGTGTATCTATAGCCCCTTTTGAGGCAGCATAATCAATATATTCATTCGGTGAACCTGAACGAGATGCCCCCGATGAAACATTTACAATAACACCACCTTTTCCGCCATGGCGTGTAGACATACGCTTTATGGCCTCTCGACAGCACAAGAAGTAACTAGTCACGTTGTTTGCTAAAATAGTATTAATTCTTTCAGCCGTTAAATCCTCCAAACGCGACTGCTTACGTAAAATACCAGCGTTATTAACAAGTACTGATAAAGGACCTAGCTCGGCATCAATTTTTTTAAACAGTCTTAGCACATCTTTCTCAACCGAAACATCTGCTTGGACTGTAATACAACGATTACCCGCAGCCCTAATATCGCTTGCGACAGCTTCGGCCGAAGCTAGATTAGACTTGTAATTGATACAAACGGCATACCCTTTTGATGCAAATAATTTAGATGTAGCAGCACCAATACCTCGACCTCCGCCCGTTATTAAAACCACTTTTGTGTTATTCATAAGTCATCCTTAAATAATGATGATGGAGGAATATGGAATGCATTACTAAACAATAAGTAGTTGGCATAAATTAGCAATACTTAGCAAGAAGCTGCATTTTGTGCACAAGTTTTCTTTATCCCTAACTCTTCGTGAAAATTCATTGTGACATTAAAAGTCAGTACAAAAATAATAAAACCTAACAACCAGAAATTAAGCTCTTTTAATTTAAACCTTCCACGCCAAAACGCTGTTACAAAAATGAAAAAATATCTTATAGTGAAAAGAAACGTGATAAAGAGAAACACAAAAATAATAATTCCAGCTGTACTCATAAGTCTCCAGAGCAACTAACGAGCTTGTAAATTAACTCGTTTTAAATTTATTTTTATTAATGAATCAACCATAGCCGAGTTCCTATTTTGGTTCAATCAGTTATAGATATTCCACATAAATATAAGAAGAGAATTTGCGGCTGTTTTAATGGACGTTTTAGAGGGAATTATAGGTGCTTGATTGGCGTATTTTGGTATAAATGGGCTCCCCTTTTTTTTAAATGAAACCAAACTTAATATGCCCGAGTCATTTACTTTTTTATAAAGTTGTTTGTCGCCTATCGGGCTATCCCTTATTACTTTTATCTTGTCAGTGTAGTTCAGCTTTTTACGTGATTCATTTTCATGAATTTAGCCAAACTGACAGCTATCAATAATAATTTACGTAAAAGTTGGAATGGGTGACATCTTAACTTTTCATCTTAACTCTTTCTGTAAGTTCAACTTATTCATGTCTTTATTGACCGTAACATTTCGCTTTTTACTGAAGGGGAAGCTAGCTATTATAGACAAATGTTTACCATTCTTTAATCAAAACTGCTGATGCCTATTGAGCTGACTATTTTAAACTTTCATCTTATCAACAGAGCTCAGTTTCTTGCGTGATTCATATTTTTTAACCTCGCTAAATACTATGCTTTAATTGAGCCAGATTCAAGGTCGAAGTGCACCACCTTTACTAAACTATAAGTTCAGGAGGTGTGCCATGGGTACCCAATATTCA
>NZ_JALNTH010000037.1:49726-67116 GCF_023161935.1 Pseudoalteromonas sp. 2CM28B | reverse complement strand
TCGGCGATGCAGGATTTGAACCTGCGACCCCTTGGACCCAAACCAAGTGCGCTACCAAACTGCGCTAATCGCCGATACTTACTATTGTCTGCGAGTGACCTCGTTGACAACGGGGTGCATAATAGTGATTTGACCGGGTTAGGTCAAACGTTTTTTTAAGAAAACAAATCAATTGCTCATTTTTAGTTCATAATGGTCAAATATTACGATATAGGGATAAATTTTAAACTCTTTTTTATAATTCGGGGGCTTATAATTTAAAAGCAACTTGGCGCTCAACCGCTTTTCTGCGAAAATAGTTGCCATATTAAAAAATGAGTAAGGTAAAGGTGTTTTTCTTTATCGGCATTTTAACCCCTATATATGCATTCGTTTTTTAAATGTATCGGTATCAAGTTAATTAACCTAATTAAAGGTCACCCATGACGGCAAACATCATTGATGGTAAAGCAGTAGCAAAACAAGTACGTAGCGCAGTGGCTGAACGAGTTTCAGAACGTGTTGCACAAAACCTAAGAGCCCCAGGATTAGCTGTGGTGCTGGTTGGACAAGACCCAGCAAGCCAAGTTTACGTTGGTTCAAAACGTAAAGCCTGTGAAGAGGTTGGTTTTATTTCTAAATCATTTGATTTACCCGCAGACACTACAGAGCAAGCACTATTAGCATTAATTGATGAATTGAATGTTGATGGCGAGGTTGACGGTATTTTAGTGCAACTTCCTTTACCTGCAGGCTTAGACGCGGAAAAAATTCTTGAGCGTATTACCCCGCATAAAGATGTCGATGGCTTTCATCCTTATAACATTGGTCGTTTGGCGCAGCGTATGCCAGCCCTTCGCCCATGTACACCTAAAGGTATTATCACCTTATTAGATTCAACTGGCGTGCGTTACAAAGGCATGCACGCAGTGGTTGTGGGCGCCTCTAATATTGTAGGTCGTCCTATGTCACTTGAACTGTTGTTAGCTGGCTGTACTACTACTGTTTGTCATAAGTTTACCCAAGATTTAGAAACCCATGTTCGCCGTGCTGATTTACTGGTTGTTGCCGTAGGCAAACCAGAGTTTATTCCTGGCGATTGGATAAAAGACGGTGCGATTGTTATTGATGTGGGTATTAACCGTTTGGACAGCGGTAAATTAGTGGGTGACGTTGAGTACGCCGTTGCAGAACAAAAAGCTGACTTTATTACTCCTGTACCAGGCGGTGTAGGCCCGATGACAGTTGCCAGCTTAATTGAAAATACATTAGAAGCGTGTGAGAAATATCACAGCTAATAAGCAAAAATAAAGCAATGAAGAGCCCGCTTAATTGCGGGCTTTTTGTATCATCATTCTACGTTTTATTAAGTCCAAGCCTTGTGGCAAAACCGAAAACACAATCATTAATAACATAATCGCGTACTGCCAATTTGCATATTGCTCGTTAATTAATATTCCTGCACATAAAATACCGGCAATTGGGTTGGCTATAGTGCCAAAAGTAAATTCAACTACTGACATTCGCCCTAATAACCAAACATATAGGATGTAAGCCAAAGCAGTGTTAGGTATCACCAGCCAAAATAACGCCAGCCATTGGGTGCTAGTTATTGATGCAGTTAAAAATTGATACTGCTGAGGAGCAAAATAAAAAGCTTGAACCATAGCGGCAATTGCTAGCAAGCTACCGCCAATGATTAACTGCCAGGTGAGTACCGTCCACCAGTGTACTTTAGCGGTTACTTTTTTTACCAGCGTACTGCCTATAACAATAGTTAATAGCGCCCCTAGCAGTGCCACTACTCCCAATATATTAAGTGCTACATGTTGTGGATCAAATAAGCGCCATGCTAAAACCACTAAAGCAAGGGCACAAAAACCTTGCACTAACGCAGGCCGTTGCCGTTTAACAAGCCAGGCATACAATAATGCCACTACCGGTACAGACACCATACCCACGCCTGCAATAGCTGCAGGTAGGTTAATTGCCATTACAAAAATAAAACTAAAAAATAGCGCAATATTAATCGTGCCGATTAAAAAGATACCAGGCCATTGCTTTGCTGTTGGCCAAGAAGGTTTAAATAACAACAATAATAAACCAGCAGGCAGTGCACGTATGGCCCCTAATAAAATTGGCGGCCACTCTGGGGTTGCGTATTTAGTTACCGCATAAGTTGTTCCCCATAAAAAAGCAGGGATCATGGCAAGTAAAATATTCATTAATTTTCCATTTTTAAACTGATGAATGCGAGTTTAAAACCTCAACCATAATTGAGGTCAAGAATATCAATTTTATTAAAAACATAATCAATTTAATGCAATTGATATAACCAAAAAAGGGTTACCCTATGGCAACCCTTTTTTTGTGATCCGCGCGTTATGGCTAAATCCGCAAAGGTTAATAACCTCTATGCTTTACGCCACGTTGTTTTTCCCGCTGAATCTTCAAGTATTACACCCAGTGCATTTAAAGCATCGCGAGCTTCATCTGCTGCAGCCCAATTTTTACTCGCACGTGCGTCATTACGTTTTACAATCAGTGCCTCAATTTCAGCCACTTCATCGTCGTTTTGACTGCCTTGTAAAAATGCCTCTGGTGCTTGTTGAGCAATACCAAGTATTTCACCTAAGCTACGTAGAATAAAGGCTAAATGTCCTGCTTTTTCGCTATCACTGTCTTTTACTCGATTTAGCTCTTTAGCAACTTCAAATACAACCGGTAATGCTTCTGGCGAATTAAAGTCATCATTCATAGCTTTTCTAAACTTAGCCACATACTCATTACCTTCAAGCTCACATTCAACTGGCTCAACACCACGTAATGCCGTGTAAATACGCTCAAGTGATGAACGTGCTTGGTCTAAGTTTTCTTGCGAGTAATTAAGCTGGCTGCGGTAATGGCCTGATATTAAAAAGTATCGAACCGACTCAGCGTCGTATTGTTTTAATACTTCACGGACAGTAAAAAAGTTATCTAACGATTTAGACATCTTCTCTTTGTTAACTTGTACCATACCGGTGTGGATCCAAGTATTAACGTATTGGCCGTTATTTGCACAGCATGATTGCGCAATTTCGTTTTCGTGATGTGGGAACTGTAAATCTGAACCACCACCATGAATATCAAAATGCTCTCCTAAGTGCTTTGAACTCATCGCTGAACATTCTATGTGCCAACCAGGGCGACCCTCACCCCAAGGTGATGACCACGACGGCTCCCCTGCTTTGGCTTTTTTCCATAAAACAAAGTCAAGTGGGTCGTCTTTATCTTGTGCGACTTCAACACGCGAACCTGATTGCAACATGGTTAAATCTTGTTGCGAAAGCGCCCCGTACTGCTCAAAGGTAGAAACATCAAACAATACATCACCATCGGCTGCAACATAAGCGTGGCCTTTGGCAATCAAACGCTCAACCATAGCAATAATTTCATCCATGTGGCCGGTTACGGTTGGCTCTATATCAGGACGTAGCATATTTAAACTGTCAAAGTCTTCATGCATAGCTTTAGTCATACGCACGGTTAAGTCGTTAATCGCCTCACCGTTTTCATTTGCGCGCTTGATAATTTTATCATCAACATCGGTAATATTACGTACATACTTTAAATCGTAACCTAAGTGGCGAAGGTAGCGAACAATTACATCAAAACCCACAAATGTGCGTGCATGGCCAATGTGACAGTAATCATAAATGGTGATACCACACACATACATGTCGATTTTTCCATCGACCATAGGTTTAAACTCTTCTTTTTGGCGTGTCAGTGTGTTGTATATTTGTACCATTTAGTTGCTTTCCTTCACGATTAACAGAAAAGCTATGTTACCACTTGCTAAGCACGGGCTCTAGCGGTTTATAACAAACCTAACATCTACTTTGTTAATCTGGGTCAACTACGATAAAATAGCGCCAATATTTAAACTAGCTATAGGAAACCTCATGGTTGTTCTACACACAAACTTTGGTGATATCACCATTAAAATGCACGAAAGCGAAGCTCCAAATACAGTAAAAAACTTTTTAGAGTATGCAAACTCAGGTTTTTATAACGGCACTATTTTTCACCGTGTAATTGATGGTTTTATGGTTCAAGGCGGTGGTTTTGCATCTGGCATGGAGCAAAAAGAAGTAAACGACCCAATTGAAAATGAAGCTAACAACGGCCTATCTAACAAAGTAGGTACTTTAGCAATGGCGCGTACGCCTGATCCACACTCAGCTACAGCGCAATTTTTCATTAACGTGAATAACAACGACTTTTTAAACCACAGCAGTGAAACATCACAAGGCTGGGGTTACTGTGTGTTTGCTGAAGTAGTGGAAGGCATGGACGTAGTAAATAAAATCAAAGGTGTTGCTACAGGTAGTAATGGTTTTCACCAAGATGTACCACTTGAAGATGTGGTAATTGAAAGTGTAACTGTAAGCTAAAACCTCCTTATTCTTCACAGAATACATAAAGCGGGTATTCACCCGCTTTTATTTAACTGGAATCACCATGACTCGCCAAACCTACTTTATTGCCGATTTACATTTGAGTGAAAATCGCCCAGATATTACAGCGGCATTTTTTAAATTTTTACACTCCCATATTGTTCCTCAAAAAGTAGACGCCCTATATATTTTAGGTGATTTTTTTGAAGTTTGGGTTGGTGACGATTATGTTAGCGAACTCTCAGCAGCAGTGGCAGAACAACTAAAAGCGGTTAATAACTTAGGTATTCCTATCTATTTTGTACACGGTAATCGCGACTTTATCATGCGAGAACAGTACGCCGATATGGCAGGAATGACCTTACTGAATGAGCAAACAGTGATCGACCTCTACGGCACTCCTACTGTCATTTTGCACGGTGATGAAATGTGTACCCAGGATGTTGAGTACCAAAAGTTTCGTCGAAAGAGCCGTGGTTGGTGGTGGCCTAAACTTATGCTTGCTATGCCATTGTGGTATCGTAAAAAAATAGCCCGTGATGCACGTGAAAAAAGTAAGCTCAGCCAAGCTAATAAGCCAATAGAAATACTGGATGTGGTGCAAAGCGCAGTACTCGAAACCTTCGCCAAACATAACGTGGCTAATATGATCCACGGCCATACTCACCGCTCTGATGTACATACCTATGAAGTTAATAACCAAACGCTTACTCGCACAGTATTGGGCGATTGGTATACTCAAGGATCGTATTTAGTGGTGACCCCTAATTTTCAAGAGTTAGTTTCGACCCCCTTGTAGGGTTTTTAGCCTTTATTGACTAATTGTAATGAGACTTTGCTTTTAAGTCAGGTAAAGTAATAATAAATTGTGTTTTAAAATAGGTATCGCTTTGTGGTTCTGAATGAAGTTTGATGTCCCCTTTTAAAACCTTGGTTACCCATTGATAAACTATATATAAACCTAAACCCGTGTTACCTCTAGCTGTAGTATAAAAGGGTTCAAATATATCTGCCTTTATCTCACCATTAGCATCTTTGCCATTATCTGACACGCTCAGCCTCACCCTATTATTAGTCGCTTGTTCGACTTTTATTTCTATTACACTCTCCTGCTTTTCATCAAAAGCATGGTTTAGCGCATTAACCACTGAGTTTTCGACCTCCTAAGAAATAATACCTGGCAAGCTAATTATATGTTTATTAAGTAAAAAACAGTTTTCACTTTTATTGGCGAATTTTTTAACCTGGAGTTTAATGACAATAATAGCTCTTCAATAATTTTTTCAATATCACATGCTATAAATTAATCATTATGGCGATCAATCGCCATTTTTTTTAAACTTTTTAACCTGAACTCTGGTTAAGAGATTTACTAACATATTGAATCAAAATGATATTTATTTTTATTTTCTCAAGCTAGAGATTTTTAGTGAAAACAAGGCGAAATTACGCGTCAATAGCTAGCCTATTGCAAGTAAATTCAACACAGTTAGCGCTGAAAATAGCTGCTTGAGATGGATTTATTATCCGGAGTTCAGGTTTTTTACTAATACGGCGGTTTTATTTAAATTAATTTTAGCCAGCGCTAGGCTCTCTCCAATACTTGTTGTAATACTTTCTAACGTTGATTTAGTCTGCCCCTGTTTCATCGCTTCATTTAATTTATTCAATGCCATATCTGCATTTGAAACAGAAATAACGGTTCCACCGATAGGCGTATTCATTTCATGAGCAACACCTGCCACGCGCAACCCTAATGAGGATAGTTTTTGCGCTTCAATTAACCCTTCTTGCAGTTGCTGCTGCTTAATTGTGGCATCAAGCTCACGGTTAACGATATCTAGTTCTATCTTTTCAATTTGTAATTTATGTGACAAGGCTAATAGCTGATTTTGAAACTGCTAATTTCTTTAAGCACAGCATAGGAAAGAGGCCATATCGTGCTTACCGTTAATACTTCTAGATGCTCCAAGCACCAGCTATAAACCTTGCTTAGCTGACCTAATTTGTGAAATATACTCCCATATACGTATGTTACTATTAACAATTGATTGCAGCTTATCTGCTGTAATATCTGATTTATTCCAGTATTCATCGATATCGAGCATTTTCATGATATCGCTCTCTACCGATGACCTCTCGAATAGTATTCACTAAACGCAGACCCGAGTCATCCTCCTCCATCACCACATCTATAAATAAGGTATGGCCCTTTTATTAAAATGAATTACAAAGCAATATAGATCGTTGATAACTCAAAATTCGACTTGCTTAAATATTAGGAGAGAGTTTTGGAAGTGTCTAATTTAAAAATAATTTTGATACTAAAGTATGTGCTACAACAACATAACGCATTTGTAGCACTCAAGTATACTAAGCACTTTTACTTAACGGTGTTCCACTGTGAAACTTAAAGTCTTCGTCATCAGATAAAATTAACTGTGCTTCTATTTCAGCAAATTCTTTTACCCGCTCGGTAATATCAAAATCAGCAATGTCTTGAGCAAGGGTTAAATAATCTTGGTAATGACGTGCCTCAGAGCGCAGCAATGAAATATAAAAATCCCCTAAGCGTTTATCTACATGCGGGGCAAGCTTGGCAAAACGTTCACACGAGCGAGCTTCTATGTAAGCACCTACAATAAGCTTATCAACTAAGGCATTAGGCTCAAACGTTTTAACATTGCGTAGCATGCCTTTGGCATAACGACATGGCGTTATACTTTTATATTCAACACCGTATTCATCCATAATTTCGAGGACTTGATAGAAATGATGCAGCTCTTCTTTTATCAGCATTACCATTTTATCAATTAAATCTTGGCCATAAGGCGAGTTAGATTTAGGGATAATGGATTTAGTGAGTTTATTTTTAGCCGCTAAATCACGCCAATTTCCCTCACGTTTATAAATAAGCGTTTCAAACGGTTTAAGCCATTCAAGCAGTGCATCACTGCTGTCTTTATCTACCGCATACTTACGAATTAAAAACATGGCACTTTGCGCCGCTTTTAATTCACATATTAAGTGATCAATTAATATGATGGGTAAGTTTTCTTTTTTGATTGCTTGTTCAACCCACTCATCGGGAGTACTGCATAATAAAAAATTGTTAATTGGTTCTAAAAGCTGGCTATGTGGCACGCTGACTACTCATTGCTAAAAATTGCGATTATGGCATTTTAACATGAAATATTACGCTGAATAAAATAAACACTCGCTCTTATTGCAAGCATGTGGATAACTTGACTTTGTATACTTACTGAACCATAACTAAATGGACTGTATAAAAACAAACCAATTATAACCAAACAGTAATATATCCTTTTATGGAGAGCACGCAATGATACTAAATCACCTATGGGGCTTATACGCCCACCCACTCGAAGAATGGCAAACAATTGATAACCGTCACGAAAGCTTAACCTATAGCTTATCGCATATTTTGCTTATCGCTTTATTTCCCTCAGCAATGGGGTACTACTCATCGGTTTACTTAGGCTGGAGTATAGGTACAGGTAATCCAGTATTTTTAACCCATGAAAGCGCACTGATGATTGCCGCAGCCATGTATTTCGCTTTAATTGGCGGTGTATTTGCGCTGGCCTACTTAGCGCATTGGATGGCGGTTACTTTTGGTGCTAAACCGACTTTTACCCAAACAATTGAGCTAGCAGCTTATACCGCAACACCGGTGTTTATGTCGGCATTGGCCGCTTTTTGGCCTGAGCTGTGGTTTGTGGTGTGTGTTGGGTTAGTGGCCCTGGCCTACTCAGTTTATTTACTGTACACCGGCGTGCCAATTTTGATGCACATTCCACAGGAGCGCGGCTTTATTTATGCAAGCTCTGTTGTTACATGCGGGTTAATTTTACTGGTTATTATATTAGCGCTTACCGCTATGCTATGGACCAACGGTATTATCAGCCCCATGTTTACTTAAATATTCCTTTATCATAAACGCAAAAAAGGAGCTGTTAAGCTCCTTTTTTTATTAGCCTTAAAATACTATCAGGCTAACATTACATTATTAATCAGATTCGTTTTCATCTTGATTATGTATTTCTAAACCAGATGACATCGCGTTTTCACGGATGCTTTTAGCTGAATCGTTGCGCAGCTTATCTATACGGTTTAAGTAATCTTGATCAATGTCGCCAGTAATGTATTGTCCGTCAAACACTGATGTTTCAAACTTAGTGATCTCTGGGTTTTCTTGGCTAACGGCAGCAATTAAATCGCTTAACGATTGAAAGATTAAACCATCAGAGCTAATGCTTTGGTTAATATCTTCTACTTCACGGCCGTGTGCAATAAGTTCTGCCGCAGATGGCATATCTATACCGTATACATTTGGAAAGCGTATTTCAGGTGCTGCTGATGCAAAGTAAACATTTTTAGCGCCTGACTCGCGTGCCATCTCTACAATTTGTGCTGAGGTGGTACCACGTACAATTGAGTCATCAACAAGTAGGACATTTTTACCTTTAAACTCACGGTCAATCGCATTGAGTTTTTGGCGAACTGATTTTTTACGTAGCTCTTGACCTGGCATAATGAACGTACGGCCAATATAGCGGTTTTTAACAAAGCCTTGGCGATACGGTAAGTCAAGCACGCGTGCCATTTCTAATGCAATATCACACGAGGTTTCAGGAATAGGAATAACCACATCAATGTCTTTGTCTGCCCATTCACGCGCTACTTTTTCACCTAACTTAGTCCCCATATTTACACGCGCTGCATACACTGACATACGGTCAATGGTTGAATCCGGTCGCGCAAAATAAACAAATTCAAAAATACACGGTGAGTAAGACACTTTATCTGCACAGCTTAAAGAGTGAAACTCTCCATTTTCAGTAACATAGATAGCTTCGCCTGGGGCAACGTCACGAACAAATTCAAAACCGTCAGGCTTTAATGCTACGCTTTCTGAGGCAAACATGTATTCAGTGCCGTTTGCTGATTCACGTTTACCAAACACCAATGGACGAATACCGTTTGGATCGCGAAACGCCACAATACCATGACCGATAATCATGGCGATAGTGGCATAACCGCCACTTACTTTATTGTTGACTTCAGTAACCGCGGTGAAAATGTCTTCAGGGTCTAATTTTAGTTTGTCTGATTTACTTAGCTCATGCGCCATGATGTTAAGTAAAATTTCAGAATCAGAAGTCGTATTAACATGGCGACGTGCCTCTGAAAATAACTGCTCTTTTAACGACTCGGCATTGGTTAAGTTACCATTATGTGCAAGCGCTATACCAAATGGAGAGTTTACATAAAACGGCTGAGCCTCTGACGAGCTTGAAGAACCCGCCGTTGGGTAGCGCACATGGCCAATGCCAATGTTGCCTTGCAAACGTTTCATATGACGAGTGTGAAATACATCTTTCACTAGGCCATTTGCTTTGCGCAAGCTAAATGTATTGTTCTCAATAGTTATGATACCCGCAGCATCTTGGCCACGGTGTTGCAAAACGGTTAAGCCATCATAAATCGCCTGATTAACTGGCGATGTTCCGACTATTCCAACGATACCACACATGTAATTTATCCTCGCCGATTAACGGTTTACTGAATTTAAAAAGCTCGAGTTGTTTTCTAGGTACGAAAAGAACCATTCAACTACAAAGCCAAATTCTGGAATCAAAATGGAGTTGCCCCACCAATGCGTATTAGGCGCACCAGTAAAAGCATCAAGAAAGAAGAGTAACGCGCTCACGACCAACACGCCTCGAAGAGCACCAAACACCACACCAAAAACACGGTCTGTGCCGGATAATCCGGTTCGCTGTACAAGCTCACCTAAAATATAGTTTAGTAAACCGCCTAACAATAGCGTCGCAAAGAATAATATGGCAATGGCCGCCGCATTTCTTAAAAGGGGTTCAGAAATGGATGTTAGGAAGGAAGCTAAATATTGATAAAATAAGCTGGAGATGATGAAAGCCCCTGCCCATACCGCTAATGACATAGCTTCTTTAACAAAGCCGCGTATTAAACCGATGATGGTAGAGAGTGCAATAATGCCAATAATGGCGTAATCAACCCAGATCATAAGAACCAATTAGTCGCTAATTTTGGGCGCATTCTATACCTAAACCTCCTTGTGATGCAAGTTTAAGCGTGAGATTACAGGTGAGTAAACACACACCATTATTAGATTAAAAATAGCGCAGATTCACCGTTATAAAAACAACAAACATTTTGTTTATAGCGCATCTATTTTGCTATTTTTGTGTGGGCATTGATAAGTAAAGTTAGCGAGCTAAAATGGGATAAAGGTCTAGTTAAACGTATAAAATAAGACGAGGTAAGTGTGTAATATCTTGCGATAAACACACTTCCTTTTATTGAATTTATTTGGTCACTTCAAATTGAGTAACTTTACCGTTTAGTTTAGTTAGCTCTTTCAGCGCGGGAAGTTGAGACTGCAGCTCATTTTTATTTAATGACGGTCCTACAAATACTTTAGTTAAAGTACCATTTGGCGTTTTAATTGGCCTAGTAAAGCTTTTAAAACCTTTCGTTTTTAGCTTTGCCTGCAACGCTTTTACATTTGCCGCATGAGAAAAACTACCAAGCTGAATGACATACGCCATACTTGTTAAGTTTTCATTAGTATTACGCGTAGCGTTATTTTGCCCGGTAGTTACTGTGCCTTGCTTTGTATCGGCTATGACCGCTTCAACCATTGCTGGCTGTGCAGTAACGTCAGTTTCAGCAGAGCTGTTTTGTTGCTCAAATGCAGCATCATCAGGCTGAATATCTTCAATTTCATCCTCTTTTAATGGTTCTGTATTTGCCACTTGCTGATCAATTGATTCTTGTAAATCAATGGTTTTGAACTCAGAGCGTTCTGGAATCGCTTTAAAGCCTTCTTTATAGTGCGCTTTTTCACCATCGAGTATATTGGGAATAAACACAATTGCTGCGATCACCACAATACTTGTACCGACTAAGCGATTAATAAAACCTGAGTTCACCGACATCCTCTCTATTTTTTAAAGTAATGAATAGCGCCAGCCACGGTAAAAAATGAACCAAATACAATTAATAGTGTGTTACTTGGCTGGTTTGGCAAGATAGTATCCAATGCTGCCTCTACGCTATTATAACCCTGTTTAAAATAACTATTAGGAATACTTAAAAGTGCCTGATGTAGATTAGCAGCGCTATCGCCGCGTGGGCCCTCTAAGCTCGCAAACGACCATTCATCTACTACATCACTAACTTCTTTAAGCACACCGACCTTATCTTTATCAGCAAGCATAGCGGCTAATGCATGAATTTTAAAGCCTTTATCTTTATAGCTTGCTAATTTAGTCGCTAAATAGCGAGCTGATTCAGGGTTATGTGCCACATCGGTATACACTAATGGCTCTGCACTTAGTTGTTGAAAACGTCCCTCAACGACTAAGTTCACTAAACACTGAGTAATCACCTCATCGCTCGGTAATAAGTTTAATACCGATAGTGCGGTTAGTGCCGTGGCTACATTTTGACATGGAATTGCTGGTTTAGGTAACTCAAGATTATGCTCTTTAAATTGCCAACTAAAACTCTGCGCGTGCTCTTTAAAAATAAAGTCGCTGCCAGATAACACCATATTAGCGTTAATTTCTTTACCATAATCGGTCATTGTATGCGGAATATTTAAGTCCCCAATAATTGCAGGAGTACTCTCTCGAAAAATACCCGCTTTGTCATAAGCAACTAATTCACGCGTGTCACCTAAGTATTCTTTATGATCTAAGTCAATCGTGGTAATGATGCTGGCATAGGGGGTAACAATATTGGTCGCGTCAAAACGCCCGCCTAAACCTACCTCTAACAGCACGTAATCAACCTCTAAACGCTTGAATATTGCTAACGCGCCTAAGGTGCCATATTCAAAATAAGTCAGTGGGGTGTCACCACGACCTTGTTCTAATAAATTAAACGCATCGACATGGTATTGATCATCAAGCTCTGCGCCATTAACGCGCACTCGCTCGTTGTATCGAATTAAATGAGGGGAGGCATACGTACCTACGCTGTAACCTTGCGCAAGTAATAACGATTCTAAACAGCGCGCAGTTGTGCCTTTGCCGTTTGTGCCGCCAATAAGAATAATTTTGCTGGAAGTGTTTAATAAGCCAATGTTGTTTGCAACAGTAGCGACGCGTTCAAGTCCCATCTCTATATTTGCAGGGTGAACACTTTCTAAATAACAAAGCCAATCATCAAGGCTTGATGATTGGCTAGGAATTGTTTTTGTCATAGCATGTAATCAGTAAAGCTGAAATTTACGCTACTCTATGCTCTTGTTCCGTAGAAGGCAAGTTCATAAATTTAGCAAGTACGCGTGCTAGCGTATCGCGCATTTCTCGACGATCTATAATCATGTCGATTGCGCCATGTTCTAACAAGAATTCACTGCGTTGGAAACCCTCTGGTAGCGTTTCGCGAACAGTTTGTTCAATAACACGCGGACCGGCAAAACCAATCAAAGCCTTAGGCTCTGCAACGTTAATATCACCAAGCATTGCCAATGATGCTGATACACCACCCATTGTTGGATCTGTCATTACAGAAATAAACGGTAGGCCTTTTTCAGTCATTTTAGCCAGTGCCGCACTGGTTTTAGCCATTTGCATAAGTGACATAAGGGCTTCTTGCATACGTGCACCGCCCGATGCAGAAAAACAAATCAGCGGCATATTATGCTCTAAACATTGGTCAACCGCGTCAACAAAACGGGCACCCACTACCGATGCCATTGAGCCACCCATAAATGAGAATTCAAATGCAACAGCAGCAACCGGAATACCTTTTAGGTTCCCTTTCATTGCGACAAGCGCGTCTTTTTCACCGCTTGACTTTTGAGCTGCATTGATACGATCTGAGTATTTTTTTGAGTCTCTAAATTTAAGCACATCTTTAGGTTCGTGTTGGGCACCTAACTCGTGACGATCGCCTTCATCTAAAAACTGTTCAAGACGTTTACGACCACTAACACGCATATGATGATCGCATTTAGGGCATACGTTCAGTGATTTTTCTAATTCTGCTTTATATAAAATTGAATCACATGACGTACACTTAGCCCATACACCTTCTGGAATTTCTTTACGACCTGAAGACTTAGTCGTTTTTGGTAAGATTTTTTCTAGCCAACTCATTTGCAACTCTCTTAATGCTGTTCTGTGTCGCGGGTCTACATGTTAACCATGCAAACAAATTTTTCCAATTAAAACATGAATTACGCTGTCACGGTATAAAAAACTGGTCTTAGTAGTTAGCAATACGAATAACAGCGTATAAATTTAGCCTCAAAATATACGCATCTCGTTACTTATCAAATATCACTATCGGCTAAAAACAATGGTCCTAGCGGCGTTCTAGGGATATTAAAATGTTCTGGATAATCAACATCCACTAAATATAAACCTGCTGCTTTTGCTGTAGCACTCGCTTTAGCTCGCTCTTTAACATCTAGCAGCTCTTTTAACCAAATTGGTTCATGTTTATGTAAGCCAATATCCATTAAACAACCCGTAATATTACGTACCATATGGTGTAAAAACGCATTAGCTTTAATATCAATAATGACATAAGCACCTTGGCGCTGTACCGATAAATGATGAATCGTTCGCGTTGCCGTATTAGCTTGGCAGTGCAGCGCTCTAAACGAGGTAAAGTCATGCTCACCTAGTAAATATTGACACGCCTGCTGCATTTTCATTTCATCTAATGGGTGATGAAAATGTGTAACACCTTCATTTAATACCGCACCACGAAACGCATAATTGTAAATAACATAACGATAACGACGAGCAGTTGCACTAAAGCGGGCATGAAAGTCTTCCGCCACAGGTTGTGCAAAACGAATAGCAATATCTTTGGGTAATAAGGTGTTCATGCCTAATGTAAAGGCCACCATTTCACGCTCAGCATGTGTATCAAAATGCACTACTTGTCCAGTGCCATGTACACCGGCATCGGTACGCCCTGCACATACAATTTCAACTGGATGATTACAAATGCGCGACAACGCTTTTTCTACTTCTTGTTGTACACTATTTACGTGTGATTGACGCTGCCAACCACTGTAACGTGCGCCATTGTATTCTACTCCAAGTGCTACTCGCATAATTACTGCTTTACCTACTGTGCTAATCGACGCTGCATTTTATGCTATATGGCGTTCCAATAAAAGCAGCGAACTAAGGTTCCTAACTATGCGATACAAAAAACCCGTTATTAGTGTTAGCCAATAACGGGTTTTACAGCTCAGATATCCTTTTCAGGATTAGCTATTGTTAGTTTTTCAGCTTAGCTTTTAGATTTTGTGCTTCTTCTTGCACATCGTCTGGGCCATTATTAATAATCTCATCTAAGATTTTAACTGCCGAGTCAGCATCATCTATCTCTATATATGCGTGAGCAAGATCAAGCTTTGCCGAGTAACCACCACTTTGAGTATCGACATCCATAGGGTTATCACCAGCAAGTAATGAATCGTAGTCACCCAAACCAACATCCATATCGACGTCGGTGTAGGGCTCGTGATCTATATCCGCATCATCACTTTGCTCAAGTAATGCATCTATATCAACAAAGTCATCTTGATCTAATGGCTCAGTAACCTCAGGTTGCTCAATGAGCTCTTGCAACGATGGTGCTTTATCATCAGCTAAATCTTCATTAAGTAAGCTATTAAAATCAACATTGAATTCACTGCTGTTGCTTAAATCAACATCATCAGGTTCAGCCAACTCATTCAGTAATGAATCAAAATCTGTTTGTGTTAAATCAGCCATGAACTCATCATCTAGTTCATCATCTGAAATCATTTCTGATTCTGACGGTACTGACGTTTGCGTTAAATCAGCTTCACGATCAGCATTTGTTTGCTGATCGGTAAATTCAGCTGACTCTGTTAACGCATCAAATTGATCATCGTCAAAATCATCATTAGAGCTAACAACTTGCTCATCTGCAGCTTGTTCAGTCAGATCTGCAGACTCTGAAATATCATTACCTAAAGCTTGCTCTATATCTAACTCTGAAAACTCATTGTTAAGTAACAGCTCATCATCAAACTCATCTTCTAAACTATCGAGGTCGTTACCTGCTGATAGAGCATTAGCAAGATCTTGCTCTGCTTGGCTGGGTGACATGCCTGTGGCATCACCATCTAAATTATCACCTTGTAGCTCTTCTGGGGTTAGTGATTGTTGTTCCTCATCAGATAAAGGCAGTTCATCATCCAGCTCTAACTCAGGATACTCCCCAAGTTCTTCACTTGGGGTGATTATTTCAGGCTCATATAGCTCATCGTCTTCTGACGATAAATCGTTGCTTTGGATATCGCCAGCAAGCGGATCATCGCCTAAATCAATTTCCTCTTCATCAAGATCATCGTCTAAGTCATCCATTGACCAATCAGGTACTTGTTCATCCTCATCGCCTGTTAGCTCAAGCTCACTTAAAAGATTATCAACACTTTTGAAGTTTTCATCATCGTATTCGTCAGGCGCATCTTCTGGGTCGAGTAAGGTTGAAGACGTATCGGTTAAATCATCTTCTGATCCAACATCAGGCGCTGCTTCAAGCCCTGGTTCGGCTTCAAGCCCTGGCTCTGCTTCAAGTTCTGGCTCTGTTTCTGATTCAGATTGCTCATCTAAGCCATCAACTGACCAATCAGGTGCCTCTACATAATCATCACTTGTTTGTTCTAACTCGCTCAGTAGCTCATCAGCGCTATCGAGATTTTCATCGTTGTACTCATCAAGCGCGTCTTCTAGATCGAGTAAATTAGATGACGTATCAGTAAAATCATCTTCTGATTCAACATCAAGTTCAGGCTCTGCTGCAATTTCTTGCTCTGCTTCAGTTTCTGGCTCGGGCTCAGGCTCAGGCTCAGGCTCAGGCTCAGGCTCAGCAAAAGATGAAGCGATAGATTCTACATCTTCACTATTTAACTCTTCTTGCGCGTCAGTTAAATCTTCAATTGAGTCCGCTAATGCATGATCTATTTCAGAATCATGAACATCACTTTCAGGTTGCTCTGTATCTAGTACATCGCCAATATCTACTTCGTCTTCATCAATTAAGCTGTCAATATCTGGCTCTTCAGTTTGAGCTTCAGTAGTTGGTTGTTCAGCATCGAGCAATTCATCAATATCAACTTCATCGTCTTCATCAACTAAGCTGTCGATATCCGCGTCTTTACTCTCTACATTAGCGGGTTGCTCTGCATCGAGTAAATCGTCAATATCAAATTCGTCATCTTCATCAACTAAGCTGTCAATATCCGCGTCTTTACTCTCTACATTAGCGGGTTGCTCTGCATCGAGTAAATCGTCAATATCAAATTCGTCATTTTCATCAACTAAGCTGTCAATATCGGTTTCTTCACTCTGTGCAGTAGCGGGTTGCTCTGCATCGAGTAAATCGTCAATATCAACTTCATCGTCTTCATCAACTAAGCTGTCAATATCCGCGTCTTTACTCTCTACATTAGCGGGTTGCTCTGCATCGAGTAAATCGTCAATATCAAATTCGCCATCTTCATCAACTAAGCTGTCAATATCGGTTTCTTCACTCTCTGCAGTAGCGGGTTGCTCTGCATCGAGTAAATCGTCAATATCAAATTCGTCATTTTCATCAACTAAGCTGTCAATATCCGCGTCTTTACTCTCTACATTAGCGGGTTGCTCTGCATCGAGTAAATCGTCAATATCAAATTCGTCATCTTCATCAACTAAGCTGTCAATATCCGCGCCTTTACTCTCTACATTAGCTGGTTGCTCTACATCGAGTAAATCGTCAATATCAAATTCGTCATCTTCATCAACTAAGCTGTCAATATCCGCGTCTTTACTCTCTACATTAGCGGGTTGCTCTGCATCGAGTAAATCGTCAATATCAAATTCGTCATCTTCATCAACTAAGCTGTCAATATCCGCG
>NZ_JALNTH010000037.1:0-49626 GCF_023161935.1 Pseudoalteromonas sp. 2CM28B | reverse complement strand
TCAATATCCGCGTCTTTACTCTCTACATTAGCGGGTTGCTCTGCATCGAGTAAATCGTCAATATCAAATTCGTCATCGTCTGCTGATGTGTCAGTTGCCTGCTCATTATTTTCATCGAGTAAATCATCAATATCGAAGTCTTCGCCCTCTTCGGCGAGCTCTTCACTGAGTGCAGCCATATCATCATTCGATTCACCTTTAGGTTCATCTGGCAGAGCATCGTCATCTTCTTCATCAAGCAGGCTATCTAAATCATCCGCACTTAAAATATCATCCGATTCGTCAAGATTAATTGCATCGCCCGTGTCATCTTCATCAGGGCTATCAAAATCTTGTTGCATGAAAACATCAAGTTCATCGCTCTCAGTATTTTCATCTTCAAAAACAACATCATCATTAAGTAAGCTTTCTAACTCATCTTGATCTAATAAACTGTCATCATCGAGATCATCATTAAACTCCACTTCATCAAGTAATACGTCATCCATGTTCTCATCTAACTGCACACTTAAATCATCAAGTGGATCGGGAGCAGGCGCTTCGTCAAGCGTGGGTTCTGGCATTTCATCTAGAGGGTCAGTATAAGCAGGCGCTTGTGATATAAATTCATCATTGTTACTCTCAGGCTCTTGGTTATTACCACGCTTACGCAGCCACATAACTACAGCAAAAATAATCAACAACGCTGGAATGGTCATTAATAAAATGAGTACCAAAGGATTCGAGAGTAATGCAGCAAAGCTAAATTCATTCTCTTGCTCTGCATCTTTTAATTTTTGCTGCGCAATAATCTCGTTTTGCTTAACGATTAATTCTTTTAACTGTTGTTGAATTTCACTATCTTGGCTTAGTTGTAAACGAACTTTTTCTAACTCGTTTGAAATACCTGTCAGCTGTTTTTTAAGATTGTTGTTTTCAACTAAAATCTCTTCTACGTTACTAACCGAACTTTTAAACTGCTGCTGAAGCTCAACTAATTTATTACCTTGATCTGTTTTAATCGCTTTTAATTCTTGTTGTAATTCTTTTTTGGCTTCATCAACGTCTGCTTTGCGGGCTTGGGTTACTTGTGTTTGTGCTGAATTGATCTCTGCTTGAGTGAGTGTGCCATTTTTCTTTTTTTCCCACAGTTCATCGTCTTGCTCAGAACGTTGCTTAGCTAATTGCGGGTTTACTCGTCTAATTTCTGCCAAAGTAGGTATTTTTAAATACGAACCACTTTGCATGTGATTTAAGTTTTGTTCTAAAAATGAGTTGGGGTTTTTGTTATACAAGGCCTGCATTACTTGATAAATGCTGACTGAGTTATCTGGGCGAACTTTAACGGCAATACGCCAAAGTGTATCGGTTGGTTTTATTGGCCCAATAGAGCGACTCTGCGCGCCATAATCTGCGCCTTTAGGCCCTCTTAATTGGGTACTGTCTTGAGAGTAAACAGTCGTTACCATCAGTGCAGACGCTAATATAATAAGTGAAACGAAACCGCGCATGCTGATCCTTTAATGTTTAAATGTTAACGCAGCGCTTTAAAATTGGCGCTTAAACATTGATTATTCTTGCCGTTGTTAGCCACGTGGCCAACGCACATTTTTATTACAATCTATTTTTATTGCAAGCTCTATTCCAGTTACAAACTATAAACCAGTTAAGCCATAATATCCATCGCAACGCATTGAAAATAAATACCTTAAACATCATGATAAAAATGTTTTTATGTTGTTTATCAAGATGTTTACACTCTCTCAGTTAATAAGTGGCAAAAAAATGGCGGTTAAAGCATAAAAAAACGGCAAACCACTGTGGTTTGCCGTTTATTGAAATCATCACTATTTTCAGGCTAATTACATATAATTAGCAATCAGTTCTTCTGCTATTTGTACACTATTGGTTGCAGCCCCTTTACGGGTATTATCACTTACTACCCACATATTTAATCCATGTGGGTGTGAAATATCAGCACGTAAACGGCCGATATAAACAGTATCATTACCACTGGCATCTGATACAGCCGTTGGGTAGTCGCCAGCATCATCAATTAACTCAACACCTGGCGCATCACTCAAGAGTTGCTTTACATGCTCAAAATCATAAGGCATACGCGTTTCAATATTAATTGACTCAGAATGACCAAAAAATACAGGGACGCGAACACAAGTCGGGTTTACCGCAATGGTTGTATCGCCTAAAATTTTATGCGTTTCGTTTACCATTTTCATTTCTTCGCGCGTATAGCCGTTATCTTCAAAGCTATCGATTTGCGGTATCACATTAAACGCAATTTGCTTAGGAAATATTTCGTTTTCCATTGGACGTGCATTCATTAAATTTGCAGTTTGTTTAGCCAGTTCATCAACTGCCTCTTTACCCGCTCCCGACACCGCTTGGTAAGTTGAAACGTTAATACGATCAATGCCGTATGCATCATAAATAGGCTTAAGCGCAAGCATCATTTGAATGGTTGAACAATTAGGGTTGGCAATAATATTGCGATTTCTAAAATCGGCTAAGCTCGATGCATTTACTTCTGGCACAATAAGCGGCACTTCAAAGTCATTTCTAAAGTGCGATGTGTTATCAATAACGATACAGCCAGCGTCTGCGGCAATAGGGGCATATTTTTCAGATACACTGCCACCAGCAGAAAATAAACCGATATGCGCTTGGCTAAAGTCAAAGCCTTCAACATCACGTACTTCTATGGTCTCACCACGAAACTTTATATCTTCGCCAGCACTGCGGCTGCTTGCTAATAAAAACAGCTGATCGACCGGAAATTTACGATCTTCCAAAGTTTCAATGATTTGACGACCTACAAGGCCTGTAGCGCCGAGTACGGCAACGTTATATTTTTGCGACATATTTCATCCTCTGTAAGCACGATTAAAACAACCGTGCTAATTAAATTAGTTTGCTGTAGTAAAACCAAGCTGCGCAAGTGCAGCAAGCTCGGTGCTATCACCTTCAACCACCACGGTGCTAAATTCACGTCGGGTTGGATAATTTTTTCGTAAACTGTCAAAGCCTTCATCGGTCAAGTGACGCAGTAAAATGCCATCATCACGGCGTACGTCATAAACTAAATGCACTAAACGAGCTATATCTGTTTCGCTAAAACTATTTCCTAGGGCGACTTTTTTAATTGCAGGAGGCGGTAAAAAATCATCAAGCGATTTTATTGCGTTAACCCCTTTTAGCTCACACAAGCTTTGATACAACATTTGTGTGCCCCGAGCTTTACCCTCAAGAGTATGTCCGGCAATGTGCACACTGGCATAGCGAACATGCTCAAGTAACTCGGTTAAAATGTTAGGTTCGTTTTCCCACACATCCAACACTAAATCGAGCTCAGCGCCGGCTTCCATCACCTCAAGTAATGCTTGATTATCAATCACATCACCTCGGCTGGCGTTAATTAAAGTAAGCCCAGGTTTAAGCGTAGTTAAACGCTTTTTATCAAGCATGTGCAGTGTTTTATGCGTACCTGTTTTTACTAACGGCACATGAAACGTGACTATATCTGACCGCGCTAATAGCTCATCAAGCTCAACATGCTCGGTTAATAGCCCTTGCTCATGCTTAATTGGGTCGCACAATAGTAAATTAACGTTAAGTGCTTTTAGCTTGTGCGCGAGGCAACTACCAATATTACCCACACCCACAATACCAATTGTTTTCCCGCTTAATGGGCTGGCGTTTTCTTGACTTAATGCAAATAAACTACTGATCACATACTCAGCAACCGCAATCGCATTGCAGCCAGGTGCACTGGTAAAATCAATATTTTTTGCGTTGAGCAAATCGGTATCAATATGATCCACACCAATAGTGGCTGTACCTACAAAGCTTAGCTTATTAGCCTGTGCTAATAATTCACTATTGACCTGGGTGACTGAACGAGTCAGTAATACATCAACATCAATGAGTTGTTCTGGAGTTAATTGCCTGCCATCAAATCGCTCAACCTCACCCATATCTTTAAAGAATTGCTCAACTAAAGGCATATTTTGATCGGCAAGAATTTTCATTGTGAATCCGTTTGGCAAAATGAGACCCTATTGTAACGAACAACCGCCTATTTGCACAAACGAAAAAGCCGAGCATTTTGCTCGGCTTTAAAATAGTTAAAGGTTAACTTAGCCTTTGTATTTGCTCATTACTAATGTGGCATTAGTACCGCCAAAACCAAAGCTGTTAGACATAACCGTGTTTAGTTCAACGTCTTTGGCTTCAGTTACAATGTTCAAGCCCGCTGCTTGCTCATCAAGCTCATCAACATTGATAGATGGCGCAACAAAACCATGCTCAAGCATTAGCAATGAAAAAATGGCTTCATGTACACCTGCCGCACCCAGTGCATGGCCTGTCATTGCTTTAGTGGCACTGATCATTGGCGAGTTACCACCAAATACTTCTTGAATAGCGCCTAGCTCTTTAACATCACCTACGGGTGTAGATGTACCGTGGGTATTTAAGTAATCAATGCTGTCAACGTTTTGCATAGCTTGGCGCATACAACGTGCCGCACCTTCACCCGATGGTGCAACCATGTCGTAACCATCTGAGGTTGCGCCGTAACCGGTAATTTCAGCGTAAATATGCGCGCCACGAGCAAGTGCATGTTCAAGTTCTTCAACAACCACAATACCGCCACCGGCTGAAATTACAAAACCATCGCGGTTTGCATCATAAGTACGTGATGCTTTTTCAGGTGTGTCGTTGTATTTAGTAGAAAGCGCACCCATAGCGTCAAATTCCATTGCTAACGTCCAGTGAAGTTCTTCACCCCCACCTGCAAAAATAACGTCTTGCTTGCCTAGTTGAATTTGCTCAACGGCATGGCCAATACAATGCGCAGAGGTTGCACACGCAGAGCTGATTGAATAGTTAACGCCTTTAATTTTAAATGGCGTTGCTAAACAAGCCGAGGTGGTGCTCGCCATAGTACGTGGCACCATGTAAGGGCCAACGCGCTTAACGCCTTTTTCGCGAAGGATATCGGCCGCTTCTACTTGCCATTTTGATGAACCGCCGCCAGAACCCACTAATAAACCAGTGCGCTCGTTTGATACTTGTTCGTCGCTAAGACCCGCATCTTCAATAGCTTGCGCCATTGAAATATAAGAGTAAGCAGCCGCATCGCCCATAAAGCGCATTGCTTTACGATCAACATGCTCTTTAACATCAATATCAATTTTACCTGATACATTGCTACGCAATTTGTAATCAGCAAATTCTTGATTAAAAGCAATGCCACTTTTACCCGCTTTTAGTGACTCTAATACTTCTTCTTTATTATTGCCGATGCTTGATACAACACCGATGCCTGTTATTACGGCTCTTCTCATGGGTAATTCCCTTAGCTTAATACTTAATTGGGTTCTATTTTACGCGAATTTAATCACCGAAGTGGTCAGCTTTCTAGCGTACACTTGTACTCTGAACCTAAAGCTTATAAATAACGCCAGACTATTTCAAAGAAAACACGTAAAATAATTAAAAAATTATCTATAAAATTGAATTGGTCATGATAAAAAACGCCCACATACACTTTAATGATTTAGGGACACCGGTTGCTAATGACTTTGACGATGTTTATTTTTCTAATGACGACGGCCTCGCTGAATCGCATTATGTGTTTTATCAACAAAACAGTATAGATACACGGTTACAAAATCATGACCGTGAACACTTTGTTATAGCCGAAACCGGTTTTGGTACAGGGCTTAATTTTTTAAATGCATGGCAGCAGTTTTATGACCACCTGCAGTGCCTACAAGTTCAAAATGAACAACCAAATAAAGTGCAGCGATTACATTTTATTTCTTTTGAAAAATATCCACTTAGCGTAAATGATTTAAAACAAGCCTTGCAAGCTTGGCCTAGTTTAAGCCATTTGAGCGACCAACTCGTTGCCCACTATCCGATTAATTTAAATGGCTGCCACCGACTTGAATTTGCCAATGGCCGTGTAATCCTCGACCTCTACTTTGGCGACGTACTGGAATGTATTAATAGTATGAGCTACCCACAAAGTGGGCTGGTTGATGCGTGGTTTTTAGATGGCTTTGCGCCAAGTAAAAACCCCGACATGTGGCAGCAAAGTGTATTTAATGCCATGGTCGATATTTCCAGAAGCAACGCCACATTAGCCACATTTACCGCTGCGGGCTTTGTTCGTCGTGGCTTAATTGAAGCAGGCTTTAGCATGCAAAAAGCTAAAGGCTTTGGCCGAAAACGTGAGATGCTAGTTGGCACACTCGCTCAGGCTAATCTAAAACAATCAGCCCCCGCCTATTTTGAACATCACCACACTCCCCTTACTAATGTGGCTGTTATTGGCGGTGGTATAGCGAGCAGTTGTATTCTTTATAGCCTCGCCAAACGCGGTATACCAAGCCACTTATTTTGCCAAGATAAACAACCGGCTATGGGTGCATCACATAATATACAAGGGGCGGTATATCCACATTTACAAGCAAAAAATTCGCCACACAGTGAGCTATTTGCCCATAGTTTTTTATACGCAAAGCGGCTTTACAATCAATTACTCAACAATGGCTTTTTGTTTGATCACCAGTGGTGTGGTGTGCTGCAACATGCAGTAAAACAGCCATTGGCAGAGCGTCATCAAAATCTCGCTGATAAACAGCTGTGGCCAGAGCAGCTTATGCGAAATGTGACTGCTGATGAGGGTGATGCTATCGCTGGGGTTAAAACAGGTTACTCAGGGGTGTTTTTTGAACAAGGCGGCTGGGTTAATCCCCCCCAGTTAGTCTGTGCTATGTTAGATGCCGCACAGCAATTAAATAAGTTTGAGAGCCTATTTAATTGCCACATTGAGCAACTTAACAAACAACCCGATGGCTGGTACTTAACCACGCAAAAACAAACATTTGGCCCCTTTAGCGATGTGATTATTTGCGCCGGTGAACACAGCGATGCATTTGCGCAAACTAAAACGCTCCCTATTGTTGGCGTACGCGGACAGGTGTCACATGTTCAAGCAAGCACGCAATCACGTAAGCTAAAAACCGTGTTGTGTCACAAGGGGTATTTCACCCCCGCTTACTTAGATCACCATTGTATGGGTGCCACCTTTGAAAAAAACAGTAAAAGCCGTGAAGTGACCGAGCAAGATAATCAAACTAACCGTGAACAATTACTGAGTTTTTATAACAACACTGAATTTGCCACCAGCTTGGGCAAAATTAGTTCAGCTAAAGCCGCTGTTCGCTGTAGTTTTATTGATCACTTACCTATGGCCGGTGAATGGGTGGAGCAAACTGACTATACACATGCATTTGCTAATTTACGTTTGGGTAAGCGCTATCAATACCAAGCATTAAAAAAACCACAACAGGGCCTGCATATTTTTACCGGCTTTGGCGCGCGAGCATTATGCAGTGCACCGCTATCTGCCGAGCACTTAATTAGTAGTTTAAACAATGAACCTCGCCCACTAAGCGAACGCGTAAGCCAAGCTATTCACCCAGGCCGCTTTATTGTTCGTGACCTTATTCGCAATAAAATTTAAAGGTAATAATACCTACAAAGCTATTTACTGTAATTACCAAGAACGCAGTGTACGTATTGGCTTATACCACCGTAGCTTTGTAACCGAAGTAAGTATAATGATCGAGTAAAAAGCTCTAAAAAACGCCTTAAAAAATAGCTAATTTTAATACTCAGTTAAGTAATAACTTTTCACTAATATATTTTTTTAAATAAGCTCGTTTAAATCCCATTTACTCTTTAAAAATAATTTCCTACCCCAAGGTCTGTTTGTACGAACAATCTTTACACTATATTGAGAAGGAATTAATTATGAGTAAGACTTTAATTATTGGCGCAAGTGGTCAAATTGGTAAAATGGCTACCAAACTACTTTTAGAAAATGAGCAAAATGTTGTTGCACTTGTAAGAGACAAAAGCAAACTGCGTGATTTAGATAGCCCATTTTTAAGTATTGTTGAACAGGATTTAGAAGGTGACTTTTCAAATGCCGTTAATGGCTGCGACCAAGTTATCTTTGCAGCAGGTTCAGGTGGAAGTACAGGCACAGATAAAACCGTACTTATTGATTTGTGGGCAGCGACAAAAGCAGCAACTTATTCTAAAGAGCACGGTGTAAAACACTTTATTATGGTCAGCTCTATTGGTGCAGACGATCCTGATGCGATAGATAGTGACTTAAAGCCTTATCTTGTAGCAAAACATATGGCTGATGAGCATTTAATTCACAGTGGACTCAATTACACAATTGTCCGCCCAGGAACATTAACTAACGAAAGTGCCTCTTTGGAAGTAACAACAGAGCGCCCTAGCGATCAGTCAAAGGCTAAAATTAGCCGCGAAAATGTAGCCAACGCATTGCTTCACGTTGCTACAAACTCATTTAATAGCAATCGTATTTTTGAGTTATTTGATGGCGATAAACCAATAAAAGCCGCTACTAAGTAAGCATTACACTCACCCCTTGCCATGCAAGCTGCATGGCAAGCAGAGTTAAAATCACTTTAAAAATAACCCTAAAACGCGCCACCGAGAGCCGCTTAAGTAAACGAATGCCTAACCAGGTGCCAATGGCTCCGCTTAAAATCATCGCCAGTGTTAACGGCAACCATTGCGAAAAGCTAAAACCTAGCCCCGCATAAACAACGGCTTTTAAGCTATGCTGCAAGGTCATAATACTTGAAAAAGTCGCGGTAAATTTAAGCTTATCGTAATGATTAATGTGTAAATAACTTGCCACGAGAGGCCCACTTGCTCCCACAAAAGTAGAAATAAATGCCGTAATTACACCCGCTATTAAACGCCCTAATCGTGAGTCTTTATTAAATTCAGGGATTGTTCCCCACAGTAAATAAATCACAAATAAAGCCACAAACAGCTTCATACTATCAAGGTTAATATCGCTCACTACTTGGCTTGATAACCCGGCACCAATTAACCCACCCAAAGTAAAATATAACAACATCGGCTTATCAAGATGAGCAATACTTAACAATAATCGATTGGCATTAGAGCCTAACTGCACTAAACCATGTACCGGCACCACCACTGCTATCGGCATAACCGACGCCATGACCACCAACAGCATTAACCCGCCGCCCGCACCAAAAGCCGCCGATACAAACGAAGTAAACCCCGCCAGTAAAATGAGTAAAAGCGAAATTAAAGGGGAAATGTGTTCAGCTGTAAAAATATCCATATCAAAGCTCGCAGTTAATCATTGGCTCATAATACAAAAAATAGGTAAGTAAGCGACTAGTCTTTTAGTGGTATGGGGTTCGGGGTTCGGGGTTCGGGGTTCGGGGTTCGGGGTTCGGGGTTCGGGGTTCGGGGTTCGCAAGATAAACCAAAGCACAATAAATTCAATCATTTTAGCCATAAAAAAACCCGCGACTTGATTGCTCAAGTTGCGGGTTTTTTAGGGTTTTTTAGGGTTTTTAAACAAACGAATTTAAAAACCGTTATTGGTGGAGCTGGGGGGATTTGAACCCCCGCCTACCTCTTTAAAAACAATAGCTTAAAATCATTTGTGTATAAATGGTGTATTTTTTAAATTTGTATACCCTATATTTATAATCATCATGCGTAACTTTGATGAAAGAAACTGCCTAGCATTTGAGAATTAACTGTCATTTTTTCACCTATTATTTAAGTTAATTCCATTACTTTAAAGAGCTGTAGTTTCAATCAAACAAAATATTGCCCCACTTACATTAATTCACTCCAAGCGCCTTATAAACAGCATCAACAGGGTCACTGTAAAAACTTACCTGAAACTTAGTAAATGTTTCTGCTGGGACTGATGGGATATCACTGGCAGATGCCATTGGCAGGAGTACCTTGGTTGCTCCACCTTCTAGCGCTATTTGCATACTAGACGCCAGGTCTTGTACTGGGTTTACAACGCCTCCTAATGTGATACTTCCTAGAACAACCATTTGTTCTTGCATTGGCTTATTCAGCAATACAGAGCAACTAGCTATTAATGAAGCTAAGCTTGCCGAATGGCTGTTGCCAGAGGTTTGCAAATCAACAAAGTGTAAATGGAATTCATGCTCCGAAAATCGTGAATTAGCTGCAATACGATTTAAATTACCCTTGAAATATTCAAAGCCAACGCGAACTTGCTCTTTTGCAGAAGTGTCAGAGCCAAAGCCAGATGTAGAATGCCTTCCGTTGCCTGGTGTCATTTGAGTTTCAACTCGATAAAGCCCTAGCTTGCCAGCTGCCCCTTCACTAACAAAATGCAGTACCCCAGGGTTAGCTATTCCAGCAGGTATCAAATTAGAACCTCCTTGCTCAGGCACATTTACAAAAAACTCTTCAAACGTTTCGTTATCAATGTAACTAAAGTTAACATCAAAAAACTCCATACCGCCGATTTTCTTTAGCTGCTCTTTTACACGGCGTCGAACTTCTAAAGCATAAGTTAAACACGTTCTTACATCTTCTTTACTGTATTCACCATGAGGTACTAATAACTTTAATAAACCAGACGTTGTTCGACGTACACCAATTACATCTCGCTGATTTAAGTTATTTCCTAGCTTAAAGAACTTATCAATAGAGTCTGAGAACGTCGTCTTACGCATTTCGCGCATGTATTCAGCTAAGTAATCAGTTATTAAACCAAAGCGGTCTGTGAAGAACTCAGGGCGCATTTTAGGTATTTCCCAACCTGGGATGTAACCATGAAAGCGGTCAAAAAATGCAGAATCAATCATATCATCAGGGAATGGCGCTAAAAGGTGACTTGTTTTTACTAAAGTTTCAACACTATGGTCAATATTACCAACAAACACCATTGACGCTTTAGCCTCTATCGAATCACGGCCACGAGAGAACGAACCTGAAGCCATATAATCTTTCATGATCTGAATACCGTCTTTATCTTTAAAACGGATTCCGGCCACTTCATCAAAGGCAACAACGTCCCACATTCCCACTAAACCAATTTGGCGAGACGACATATTATAAAAAAGGTTAGCAACTGTAGTTTGTCCGCCCGATACCAAGAGCGAGTTAGGAGAACACTCTTTATAAACATGCGACTTACCAGTACCACGCGGCCCAAGTTCACAAACGTTATAATTATTTTCAACAAATGGGATCATGCGAGCAATTAAATGCCATTTAGTTCGGTGATCTAAATTAGCAGGTTCCATTCCAATTGAGCGCAGTAGCATATCGATCCACTGATCCATTGTGAACTTACGTCGAGCTTGATATACCTCTTCCATATTCATAGAAGGCATTTGAATTGGCTTTAAGCTAAATACACTAAAAGGTGATACCTTTTGGCCTTCTTCATAGTAATAGCTAACCGTAATAATGCACCAAATACCGCCAGTTAAGAGTTTCTCGTTTTCTTTAACAATTTTATTTGGCACAACCGCATCTTTGATACCGATATTAGATAGACTTGCTTCGTAAATATCTTTTTTCTGGTTTAGCTTAACCGTCACTTTATCTATAACTTTATGTGTGCCTTTTTCACGAATAAGCGACTTGGCCTTTTCTGCCTCATCTGGTCGAACATAGTTTTCCGTTAATATTTTCTTAACGTTTTTCATGCCTTCATCAATTAAGTCATCTTCAGCAGCAGAGCAATACATACCTAAAAGGTATTCCAGTACGTATACAGGAACGTTAGCACCTTCTTTTAACTGCTTTGTTAGATCTTTACGTACGATACGACCTTTAAATTCATTTATCATCAGCTCGTCTAGATCAATACTTCTTAGCTCCCCACGCTCAGTAAGCACCGGTGCAGTGTCGTCTATAGGGTCTATCGTCGCGTCATTTTCATGCATATGAACATGTACATTAATTTCACGTTCTTGGTTGGCAACTTGGTTTTCTTGATTATCATTTTCTAAATTGTCTTTGGTTTCCATTTTATGCCTTCCCTAAAAAAAGTCGTCTTCAAAAGCTAAATCAATAATCACAGAGTGTGTTGTTTTTACTTTGCTCTCTGTATCTTCCATCATTAGCTTGTAGCTCACTGTGCGGTCAAAGCCGCTACCTTCTAATTTTATTTGTACGTTGCGTTTACGATCGTCCATCTTCTCTGAAGTCGATTCAAACAATACCTTTTCACGTGAACTTACCTTTTTTCCATCGGAATCTTCAATCCATATTTCTAATTCACGGACCTTAAATTTCTCGCCTACCGGATCTGTTTGAAGGAATTTGATCCTATCGATATTAGATACTATTTTCACAGGATTATTGAGCGGAACAGCGTTTACTTTCTGCTTTGCGTGTTTCGTTTGAGCCTTTGTATCTAACTCTCTAATTTGAAGAATAGGAACACAAATTTCCTGTGGCATAATACCACCATGAATAAACTTAGCCCCACCAACAAAATTAAAACGATTACTTCCCCTTGGGATCATAAACTCAGCATCATCACCACCGTCAACATCTACGCCAGCAGTGTTAGCTAATTTGCCAGTCCAGTAATAACTGTCTGTAGGTAAGTTTGAGCCTATTACATAACGCTTTTTCGCTTCGGTTGTGCCTGCTGGTTTTGATTTAAGCGCAGTCTTATCTGAATCGGTCACGTCCGTCATTTTAAACAAAAAACCATGATCAGCGGTAATGAGTACTCTACTACCGTTTAAGCGATTAATGATACGACCAATCAATTGCTTAATTTCATCAACGGCATCGCGAGCGGCTTCAAAGGTTTGATTCTCTGTCGCTTGCTTATCGCCTATTGCATCAATCTCATCGTGATAAATATAAACTACCTGAGTATCACGTACTTTGTCTCGCCCTTCTTGATTTGTCCAGTTAAGAACCTCATCCGCTTTAAATGCAACACCACCGTGCTTTTCAAGGATTTTATGGCGGTTTTCATGCCCATGCACAGACATGCCATCAGCTTTATATTCTGGCTTAGTGCCAAGGTGAGCTGTCAGCTTCTGATGAGGTAACAAACTACCCATGCCCAGTTGAGTGTAAGAAGGTACAACGCCTAACTGAGACTTAATCTCAGACTTAAAGCGTTTTTCATCATTAATCTGCTGGTGAATATCATGCGCTACCTCGTATCGAAGTGCATCGGAGATGATGACAAAAACTCGTTTAGTTTGAGTTTTATTTAATACACCTTTAACTTCTTCACGGAAGAAGTCTTGCTGATTGTTTATTCCAGCTAGGCTCCAATTATCCAGTAAGTTTTCATCATCAACTAACTTACCCCAAACAATCGCTAAATCATGCAAGTACCAATCAACATATAAGTGCTCAATATCTTCAACAATACCCGTTGCTTTTAAAATATCAGAGCCGTTTTTACTAATTTCAATCGAGTTTTCACTAAAAATACGATACGCATGGTCAAACTTATAAAGCTCTGTTTCATAAGCTTTGTAAAGGCTCCTTGCACTTTCAAAAGCCAAACCATCAATATGCTTTTCTTTTAAGTCATAAAACTCTTTAGCGGCTCTTAATGCCGTATAAATAGCAGCATAATTAGCACTATCTTTATGTGAATCTGGTGAGCACCAATGGCTGCGTAACTTTTTCGAAACCCATTCATTAATTTCAACAGCGTCATATGCAGGTAAATTCGTTGCTAACGATTTAATTAGCTGCTGATCCGCTTCAACAAAGGTTTCAACATGTATCAGCTCCGACGGATGTTTAAACTCGGCAAGTTTATTCTTAATTTCTAGCTCTTGGGCAACTTCAAATGCCACAGCATTATATGAATCCGATAACGTTCTGCTCTCTCGCCAAGACGACACAAAGTTAACCACAGATGCACGTTTAGATGCCGCGTTCAATAGCAACTCTTTTACGCTCTTTGGTAGTGCCGTTGCTTCTTCGTCGCTAAAGCTCATAGGTAAAGTATGCGCCGAAAGGCTTGAGGCAAAACTAGTGGCTTGAACAGCAACGCCAGATGACTGCAACGCTTGGTAGCAATCAGTGACTAATAACTTAGTTAATAAGTCTTTAAATATAACGAGTTGAGTACTATTGGCTTTATCATCTATCCATAAACATTTGGCGACAAAACCAAACTCTTCAACAGCTAACAGCCAAAACACTTTACCAAGCTCAAATTTATTTAATTCAGATAGCAACTCACCTGCTTTTTCTGGCTGCTCTGCATACAACTTAATTAACTGATATAAAGCCGCAGTAAAAGAAACCGTTTCTACCTTAGCGATAACAGCAATCATCGAAAGCTCTAATGTTTGTTTATCTGCACCCTCTGGTAGCAACCGCTTTAGCTTGTTATAACGCTGCTGGTTTCCAAAAAACTTCTTATAGCGACTTATGTCTTGGCGAAACTCCATTCTCATACCTAGCTCATTCAATATCATCGAGCTTGAATCAGCATAAAACCGCTCTGCGTATAAGCGAATATCATATAGCCAATCGCGTGATGGCTCGTTTTGCGGTTTATTGCTATACAGCAAGAACTTTGAGCTTATTTCTTTTAGTTCAATACGTTGCTTTATTTCAAAATGTGAACACGCATCAAGCTCAATAAGTTCTACATCATTGCTATTAAGTTCGTCGTTTATTGATGGCAACTGTTCTTTAAATTCGACATCTTCATCTTGCCAAAATACCAATCGGCACTTTTCAAACTTGGCTAATACACCTTGTTTTATTTGTTCTAGGTTCATTAGATTACCCCTTGTTAGTCAGGTTGAAATAATTACAATTTCCAGACAAAACAGTGCAATTTAAATTTGCAGCGCCAATAAAGTCTTTGATAGCGATAACTGAGCTATCATCTTCCGTCTGCACTTGCTGCTTCGCCAATAAACTTAGCTGAAGCTCTGATGTTAACTCAGCCCAGAAACCATCAGATGCAACTACTAAAGATTGCTCTTTTGCGATATTAAATTGGAAAAGCTCGGGGTTATATTTTTTTCGCATATTTAAAGAACGGGTCAAAATATGCCTTTCAGGTAATAACTTCATTGAGTCTATAAAACTTTCACCAAAAGGATTGGCGCCAGTATGAACAGGAGAAAGCCAAATTATCTCATCCCTCACAGTGCCTATACGTGAGTCACCTACGGTATACCCCCACACATTGTCGGACTCATATGAAACAAAACACGTAATTAAGCTTGCTACTCCAGATTTGAACGACTGCTGTAACTCAATAATGACTTGTTGAAATACTTCAAGAAAAAGACTGGGTTCTGCAACACTTTCATTAGTGACCCGCTCTAAAATTAAGCCATTAAGTTGCTCTACAAAGCTTGCACAATTAAGCGATGAACTTGTTGAAACATCCAATAAATAAACCAACACTCCACAATCAAGTTCGAAAAGCCCAACAAAGTCCCTATTGCTCTCACGAGCACTACCTTGTTGTGAATAACAATCTATATCCATTACTCTGCTATCCATTGTCAGCAACGCCTTCTAGCCTTTCAAAAATCACCTTTTCTCTATCTAAATCACCATTTGTTAGGCTTTGAATCGCATACTCAAAATTGGAATCTTCTATTAGTAAAAATAATTGCTTTGAGATATAACTCTTCAAAGCCGCTGAAGCACTATTTATTTCTTCTACGATTTCCTCTCGGCCATCAAAAATATTAAGCAAATCTTCTATATCATGGCTAGATAAGCAATCTCCATTGCCACGCCCCAAGTAAGCTTCAATTTTTGTCGCAATAAAGTATTCCGGCGCAACAAGTTTGATCGTCAACTGATCAGTCAATTGATAATCTTGGGCCGTATCTACGGCATCTCTATACCACTTATTTGTAAAGCCGAGTGTTTTCTCATCCACAGGCATAAAATCAACTTTAAGCTCACCTAACAGCATACGGCACATGACTTCTTCACCCATATCTATGCTAAAGCCGTGCTCTCTTAATTGATCTTGTAAACTCGTCCAAGCAGGATACCCTACTACATCAACGATTAAGTCAACATCATCGGTATACCTAATTTGCTCTTTGGTGAAATCGTCTGTAATCAAAAGTCCTGTAGTACAGCCTCCCACAAACACAACTTCTTGAATCAATTGCTCACCAAGTGCTTCTGCTACTTTTGTTAGCATCTGCTTTTGTAAATTTATCGTTTTCATATTGTTGTCTTAAATAGTTGCTGTAAGGTTTCTAAAGCAAAGTTCCGTTCTCTAGGATTACCTAGTCTAATCGCGTCTGTTAACGCAAGGTATGCATACATTCTTGGATCTTTGCGAACAGCTTGAAAAACTTTGGGATGTAAAGGCTCTATAGTTAAACCCTTTGACTTGCCCTTGGCATAAGGCCAAACGGGTGAGAAATCGCCAGATGTCATTAACCTTCCTTGTAGCACAGGAGCAGCAATAGAGGTTGCAATTCCACGCGTTAATACTCCCTCTTTGGCAGGGAATACGTACCTAATACCATAAGCAAGGAACTCCAATAGTGCTTTAACATTTGTTTTAGGCACCGCTAGTTTTCTATCAAGCTTAACTAGCCCAACTTCAGTCATACGCTTTAAGCTCAAGTTGACTTGAGATTTACTAATTCCCGTATCACTTTCTAAAGATCGCATTGAAAAACGACGCTCAATATACTCATCGATTAAACTAGGTTCTTCAAAGTATACCTCCTCGCCATCACTCCAATCATCAAATTGCCAACTGATTTTTAATAATTCGCTTTCAACGGAGTTTTCGCCAAATAGCTCAGTGTGAAGGGACACTAACTTCAGCAACACGACGATATCTTGACTTTTCATTTTTACTTCCTTTTACTGTCCTCAGTCCTAGGACTGAGGACAGTATCCTTTAAACAATTTAAACATGTCAAGAATATTTACATGAAATACAAATAATCCCTTTTCCTAGCTTCGTATATATTACTTCACCGACTTCCCGTGGATAGTTTTTACGTTGTCGAAAGCAATTGCTATACGCTTTTCACACAATGACTTAATTGCTCGTCGCAAAACTCCACTAACTTCGCATATAAATTATTGCAAGTACTGATAAATGCTATTGTTTTTAAGCGATTACCAAACAATAACTCATCTTGATATAAAACTTCTTGAAACTTGTAACCAGTTATCATTAAAAATGCTCCGAACAGGCAGGACATTGAATATTAATAGGCTCTAAAGCCTCAATAGAATGATAATTCCAATAATCGCCGTTTTTAATTAATCTAGTTCTACATTCGCCATTAGAGCAATAGCTATAAATGGTGAAATGCTTACAATCATTACAAGTCGCCCACCATACTTTATCATTGTTACCTTGCGAATAATTTAAGTCGGTGCCACCACATTGAATACAAAACCCGGTTGAATCCGTAAGTGTAATAGGATGCTGTTTATTAAGTTTGTTATTCTCAACCCCATACTGTAAACACATACCTACAAGCCTTTGTAATTCATCCAGGTAACTGACCGTATCGATAGGAGAAAGCTTAATTGCACCATATTTATGATACTGTTGCTCACGCATAGTATCGTCCCAATCAAACATGGTTATCTCACCTAAAAAGCTATGCTGTGCCCAAGATTGCGGGTTAATTGCGACAGGTACAGCGTCATTTGAAGGGTGTAATACAAAAACGCCATTTTGACCCTTCTCTGAATAATCTTTATCAAAATAAAGATGCTTTATAACTTGGCTAATACCACCATGTTTGGGGTCATTAATGTCTTGATAAAACTTTGCGTCAAATACAAAAGACCTACTATTAACTCGTCCATTATCGCCTTGTGCATTAACTTCAAGTAAAAAGTCTGGTGTACGCTTATTACTTAATACTTTCTCGTACCATAAGGTAATACCTCGACCTGCTGCTTTATTTGTAAAAGATATAGAAATGTCTTTTTCATTATTTAATACTGACGCAATAAGTTTTTCTTTCCAGCCTTTTTCTGGCTGATATCTAAATTTAAATATCAACACTTTAAAAAACTGCAATAAGCACCATCTTTCATAAAGAGACGATATATTTATTAACTTCAGATTGTCAGACTTTTGAATTGCCTCAAATACATTATCTTCATTAAAACCAGAAAAATTAATTATGCTCTTATATGCTTTATTAGCATTACTGTAAGTTCGGTTTTGAATGTAGGTCATAGATGAAGGGAAATTGCCCGTCACGCCTATTCCTAATCGTTCAAATTTTACTTGTAGCGATTTTAAAGCTTGAATAAATGGCACAAAATATTGGGTTAAACGATCAGCTATATCTACTTTTGCTCTGAGCCTAGTATGCATTTCCTGTAGTGAGGCAAGTTCACGCTGCTGAGCTGTTTTTTCATTTTGTCGCAGTGGCCTCTTCCAACCGTTTTTCGCTAACGTTTCTGCCTCTGCTTCCATACTATTAATTTTATTGGTGAGCTTTTCAAATTTATCGCTTCCAAGTAAATCTATGCGGTTTAGCCCTCTTATGTTTATTTCGATAACAGACTTCCCTCTTCGGGTTCTCTTATCATATTGCCAATTACCCACAATCCGATATACACAGCCAATCTCAACAGGAACCTTGACACTAAATAAAACCAGATTATAACCATCTAAGCCGTTTAACTTCCCATCATGCCAAGGCTTATTCGCAGAACTTTTAATCTTTGCAAAAAAACGATTTTTACTATCACCAAACTGACCTGTTAAATGAACAAACAATTCCTTGTTAGCGGTTAAATTGTTTTTTGAAAGACTTTTATTAAAATTACCTAACCTTGACTGCATCTGCTTGCGTTGTTCTTTTAATCGACTTATAGCATTTGTTACCGCATCAGCATTAACCAAAACATACTGACTAAACTCATCAATACGAGATTGATAACTTTTTACTTTTCGAGAGTCAGTATCATATTGTTGCTGAGCAATATTCTTAATAACCCCTAACATAAATACGGTTTGCTTTAACATAAAGTGTGCATACCGATTCTCTGCATTATCAGTAGTTGATGTTGCCATTCGGCCACTATAATTTTTAGCGTAGGGGTTTTTTATGTATTCAATAAAGGTTTTATTAGTTGGCCTAACTCTTCCCCTTGGCTGCGGAGATAATGTTTCAATTAAATCGACTTTAGGATTCGCCACAATCGCGGTGATAGACTCAACAAAGGTATCTAACGTTTTAAAAATATCTTCATTTAAAACTAAATTATCAAGTTTACCTCTGCTGGTAAGATAGCTTTCATCATCGAGTAATAGCTCTGAAAAATCGAGCTTAAAGTCAGATAAATATCGGTCAAGCTGTTCATAAGTAAAAGTAGAGGCTGCAACTCTTAGCTCTAATTCTTCAGCGCCTAAACTTAAAATAACCGAACCAACACCCGTCAGCATTCTCGACTGCCATTGGTTTCGGTCGTTATCCCATTTGTCTTTTTCAACCCACCAAGTTAACCCTGTTTTAAAATCAACAACAGGCTGTAGCGGTAGCTTATCGGTTCCATTAATAATAAAAGGGGTAAACTCAACACTATTGAGCGGCCTAACAGCAAACTGCCCAAATTCACTTTTGTCATCGTTTAAAGTTGAGTAGCTAATAATATCAGCACAATATTCACCTTCACCAACAGTCTCAACGTCTATAGGCTGAGCCGATAGTTTCACAGATCCAACATGAGTTTTGTCACGCCAACGAATATTAATAAAACGGGCTTCAAAGTTCATATTTACAGCCAAAAATTAACGTTCCAACCGTTTGCCTCTGCTTTTTTCAACAATGCCCCCAGTAATTTAACTGAAGAAAAAGACTCATTAATTTTTATGTCATCACCAATATCTTGCTTAAGCTCCCCATGCATTTGTAATAGCAATTCATGTTTATGGTATTCACCAACTTTTACTGTGCCATCAAAGTTAAGCTTTGGTAACACCTTAAAAAGAAAAAAGTTATTTAATGCTTCCTGCTCACTAGTGTTTACATCATTAAAATAATGCTGGTAATTCAAGCCTTGTCTAACCGGTCGCATACCAAAGTCTAAACCGAGTGGATGAAAAAATTCTTTAACGTATTTTGTCATTAATTCACAAAAGGGAGACGAAGTATCAAATGCCGGATACTCATGTCTTCTACCCATTTCGGCACTAGAAAACATGACTGGTAAATCAAAGCGAGAAACACCTAATTCATATAACCCCTTCTCTTTATTCAACTCAATCTCTGCTTTAATCCCCGCTAAATCCATTAACAAAGGGCTTTGAAACTGCATCACATGAACACGATCAAGTATTTTTGGCGACAAAAAGTGCGTAGTATCATCAATATTAACAGAGCCAACAATACGAACATTTTCAGGCAGCGTTATTACTGAAGGCTTGTTGGTACGCTCAGCAATTAATCGACGAATATCACCGTGGTATTTAACTAACGACTCCTGATCACTCATGCCAAACGCCAAACGAAGCTTCTTATTAATAGCTTCATCTTGAATCAATTCAACAAAACTCATTGAATCGCCGTTTTGACTGTTACTGCGAGCATCTTGCAATATAGTCAGTACTGTTTTTATTTCTGAAAGGGTATGCCCAACAGAATCATCACTGTATAGGCTTATTTTAGGCGCGCCGTTGCGCTCTTCCATTTTTGACAAAAAGTCAGCAAAATAATATTCCACCTTAGCTAAATTCATTTCGTCTAAACAGATTAAATAAGGTTTTGTAGGGTTATCTCTCGCTTCAATTAGCGCATCTAAAAATGGGGTCGAAATATACTTTTTTTCAATCGGATTATAATAACCCACTAAATCTTCTGAGCCCGTCCAATTAGGTTTAACAGGAATAACCTTAGCAACGCCTCCTATGGCTTTAGCAAATGCCTTAACCAAACTTGTTTTACCTGCGCCAGAGTCACCTGCTAACACAATTAAATCATTACATCGCAATAAGGTAATAAAGTTATCAACAATTTCCTTAGGGTACAAAAAACCATTTTCTGCCAAATTAGCTTGAATATATTGCGAAACCAACGAGTAATCACTGTTAAAATCAGATGAGAAATTCAAATGTTCACCTTCATCCTCTTCTTCAACTTTAGATGACTCATCTACCTTATCAATCAAGTCTAATTGCTCTAAAACTCTCGTTTTTTGTTCTATATAGCGTGTAAGTTCAGATAAAGACTGTTTCATTTCAATTTCTTTTCCCTTAACGCTTTCCAGCGCTTTTTGAGCTTTAATCAGTTGTTCCGTAGCCGAGTCTTTTTGTTGCTGAACTGACGCAATACCACTTTCAATAGCGTTTATTTGCTGTTCTTTAATCTTAACGTCCTCAATTAATGAGGCGTTTTTTTGATCTAACAAATCTTTATTTATATTAGAAACATGTTCGATGATCCCCTCAGTAATATAGCCCCACTGATGTTGCTCATCTTTTAATTCTGACAGCTCAATTAAAGGTTTAATGCTCGAAGGCTGAACCTTTAATATAAAAGGATTATTATGCTTTTCTCTTTCTTTAGCTTCTGATAACTCAACAGCACAGGTTATCCATCTCACGCCTTTTTCCGTGTAAAATTCCCTTGCAACTTTACTACTCAGAAATACCCCTCGCCTTGGAATATCATGTTGAGTGGGTAAATCGACTGGATAGGTTAATAACTGCGTTTGATTAACCGCTTTTACATTCGTCAATTTAATAAATGTGTCTTCAGCCGTATTAATCTCAATTAACTCGCCCCAAACGAGCAATTCATCGCTTTCAATTTGCCAATGTGCTTTTAACACTTGCAGCAAATCATCGTCAGAAAGCGCTTGAGCTTCAGCAATTGTTAACAATGGTTGTGTATTGTCTGTTTCCATCTTATTTCAATAGCCCCATCATATTACTTCACTGCCTTGCCGTGGATAGCTTTTACGTCGGCTAATAGGTTACCAAATTTGCCATAGTTGGCTTTTACGCCGTCGTCTAAGTCCAGCGTAATGCGTTTTTCGGCGTAGTGTTTTAATTGCTCATCGAAAGTGCGCAGTTCGGCTTGTTTCTTCTCGAGTGACTTTAAGTCTTTTTCGATACCACGAGATTCAGTACCTGTGGCTTGTAATTGTTGCTCCGAGAGCAAAGTATGTTGTGCCTCGTATTTACCCATAAGAGGCGTAACATACTCTGTTCGCATACGTGACAAAGTGCCTTCGTTATAGCGATGCATATAGACTAAACACTCAAAGGCTTTTTCTTTGCCTGAGCTAAATAACCAGTATATTGGCTTTCTTGCATACTTAGTGACATGGTCCTTAAAAAACTGACTAGATAAGTATCTTCTAATGGTATTCTCTGCTGGCTCAGCCTTCTTAGGATTAATTGCATTAAGTATCAAGCTCTCGGCAATGAAATTAATATTTTGGTTTAAGCTCTCAGCCCCCCAAGATTTTTTTACAAACTCGACTACTCGGCCTGTTGCATCATCTTCATATACCCAAGAATCTTCTGCTAACGGTACAATTGCATCATCATCCGGCTGAAACCCTGAGTAAACCTCCTTGTTTAGTAACGATTTAAGCTGACTAACGTCTTGGTTTGCAAAAACCACCCCGTCACCGGTATAACTAAATCGGCCCATTATGCAGCCTACAATGTAACTTATTAAACTAACGACGGTATCCGATCTAAAAGTATTAAGCACCTTCGCTTTATAAGCATCAGGTTCGCTTTCGTCTAAATTCGTACCAATAGTAAAATAGGGATTTTTATAGAAAGACAAATCAGATGCAGATATTACTACTCGCTCACTTGCGTCAATTTGATAGCTTTCATCTACATGCCCATTTAAGCTTTGCTCCAGCGAGGTAATATAATTAACAAATTCCTGTGTATCAGATTCAAGCGTTAAAAAGTCATCGGCTATCAATGTAGAACTTGCCTTAAGATGTTCAAGCATAATAGGATGGCTGCCAAACGCTATTGATGTTTCTACGCTGTGCCAGTCTTCTTTTGAACACTTAACGAGTTGCTCTACAGTATTTGCAATGGCTGCTTTTTCATCATCAACAATAGGCAGCACAGCTAAATCATTTGGCCTTATTGAGCCTAAAACCCCTTCCGGATAAACCGTTTTAACTAAACGGTTAAACATTGAAGAATTTAACAAACCCAACTGAAACAACCTTGTTTGCTCATCAGTAACATTTCTACTTGGAGCAAAACAAGGGCCTGAAGCATCATAAATAGCGTCAGATGGTACTTCTCGAGCATTAAACGTCGGCGCTAAAGCGGTCCAAGAGTTAACTTTGCTTTCTAATTGTTGATTAAGCTGACCAATTTCAGGTTCCTTCGTATTTACATAACCATTAATATTTCCATACCAACGCCTATACTCTCCACCTGATATTATGGGCTTCCAATTGCCTTGTTCGCTATTTAAATCATGATGATTTAGCTCCCACCACTGCCTAACAAATTTGTCACGATCAATGTTTTTGCCTGCTGGCAGTGTTGCCACACTAGACTTAAAAGGCTGCCCCAACGAAAATGCATTCTGTAAACCTTCCGATGCCCAATACGACAACGGTTTAGTTGGAACGTTTGACATTTTCGCTAACGAGTTGCACACATTGCGTGAATTATCACTAGGAAAGCTTTTTGGTTTAGGCAAAATGTATTGCTCTTCTAATGTATCAGAGCTTTCGTCTATTTGTTTATCAGTAATATCCGCATTGCTTGTAAAGCAATATCGCGCTTCAAAGCTTGGTAGATGGCTATTTCTGATCACTACAGCATTCATCTGGTGTTGATCCGGTATAACCCCACGCCCTAAATGTGCCAAACTGCATATTGAGTGGTTATCAAATAAAATATCTCGCATTTTTTCGTATCGAGACATAAACATCCAACTATCTTTTAAAATCAAAGATGTAAAACCATCAGGCTTAAGTAAATCTAACGTTCGACTAAAAAACATTGTCGCCAAATTACTCTTGGTTTCGGCAAAGTCTTTTTTAGCAACGTCCTTTAAATTTATTAACGACTCATCAGCACCTAATATCCCTAAATTAGGTGGGTAAGTAACAACAACATCATATTTTTGCTCAAGAGCTTTCTTAATAGCAAAACTATTTTCACTATCATCAATTTGCTCTGGCGATGCAATTGTACCTAGCCCGCCAGTGTCAGACAGCTGTAATATATTAGGTTGGTATCCTCTCGTTAAAAAGCGCCTATCTTGTTCAGCAGCTCGTAATACCAATATAAGAGATGAAATTTGAATTGCTCGCTCATCTATATCAAAGCCCACAAGGTTATGCTCAAAAATTTCTTGCGGAATATCCCGTAATCTAAACCCTTTTTCTAGATAAATATTCACTAAAATATCGTACGCGATTAACAAATTTCTACCAGAGCCACATGCGGCATCTAAAACTTTTAATTCGCGAAGGTCATAACTAGGCGTTGTCGCAATATTAGCAATATGTTGGTTAACTTCATCAAGTTGTTCTGCATCAGGCAAAAAGAACGCCAAAGAGCTAGCAATAGTCGAATCAGGAAACAACTCAAGCCACCTTCGAGCTAAAGAGTTCTCTACCATATATTGGCTAACCCACTTGGGCTCTGTCGTTTGAGTGGCTTTTGCCAACTCATTAATACCTATTTTTTTGGGTAACTCTTTTTTTATATCGGCGTAATAAGCAGAAAACAACTGATTAAACACATCAAGGGTCTGCCAAAATGATTCATCTAAGCCATCTACAACAAAACGAACAATAGATTTAGTCCGCGTTAAATCACAAGGCAATAGCTCATTAACCCAGCAAGTCTCTTCACCAAATAACTTATTAACTCCCTGAGCAAGTTGTTCACATTGACCAAGTAATGCCATTCGAAATAGCTCTTCGTCGTGAGTTCCCTCTAAAACTAACTCTACCACCTGCGATTTGTCTAAATTAAAGTCGTCAGTTAGCGTTTCTAAATTTTCTATAATTTGAAACGCGTTTGTTTGCAATGGGTGTGATAAAACCCTAAAACCGTGCGGTAACTTATCATTAAGCTCAAGGTATCTAATTGCACATAAGCGGTTAAACCAGGTATAGGCAGCTTGTTCTACAACTTCTTCCTCCCCTAACTGATTGATTCTTGCAATCAAACCATCGCTTTTATTAATTAAGTCTAACTGTGATTTAATTGCAGTTCTAAATAAAGCTCGTGCTGCTAGTGCATATTTTTTTATTAATTTTAGTTCCATTTACTTATTTCCCTTTAAGCTAATTAGTTCATGGTGAACTTTCCAAAAGTCAGCGGCTTTAAACATACCAAATAGCTTTATTTGATTCGAAAAGCGGTGTTCAAAAACATACCAATTTACATTCCTAAAATTAACTTTTTCTATATCAGCATGACCTGCAACATTTCTTATATGGTAAAAGTAGCTTTTCAGAATATTGCTTTTTGCATTATGAAAATGTATTACGTTTTTGCTCTCACCGGTTAGGTTCAAATCAAAAGTATCAAACTCAACGTTGGTTAACTCTAAATTTGCATGAGGTACTAAGTCAAATGCATACTGTTCTTTCAAACGCCTATAAGCTTTACTTGAACGAATATTAAAGCGCTGATTTAGCAAGTCACCATTTTCCCACATAAGAATTAGCCGTTCGTAAAAGTCAGCTAATTCTTTACGGGTAAAATGCTGCGGATTGCAGTTCACGCTACTTCACTGCCTTGCCGTGGATGGCTTTTACATCGGCTAATAAGTTACCAAATTTTCCGTAGTTAGCTTTTACGCCGTCGTCTAGGTCGAGGGTGATGCGTTTTTCGGCGTAGTGTTTTAATTGCTCATCGAAGGTGCGAAGTTCTGCTTGTTTCTTCTCAAGCGACTTTAAGTCTTTTTCGATACCACGAGCTTCGGTGCCTGTGGCTTGCAGCTGTTGCTCAGTCAGCAGTGTATGCTGGGCCTCGTATTTACCCATAAGAGGCGTTACGTACTCGGTACGCATACGCGACAGCGTACCTTCGTTATAGCGGTGCAGATACACTAAACACTCAAAGGCTTTTTCTTTACCTGAGCTAAATAACCAATAGATAGGGCGTTTTTTGTAGGTCTTACAGTGATCTTTAAAGAATTGAGTAGAGAAGTAACGACGAATGGTTTCTATAGGGCTCTCACCCTTCTTAGGCTTCAAGGCATGTAAACATAGGCTTTCAGCAACAAACTCTAGGTTTTCAGATAAATGCTCGTCACCCCAAACCGTTTTAACAAACTCTTTAAAACGAGTGGTTGCATCATCATCAAATAGCCACTCTTCTGAAGCTAATGGGACTATGCCATCATCATCGGCTGAGAAAGATTTAAAAGCTCCTTCAGATTCTAACTCTCTAAAGCCTTGATTACAGGAGTGAGCATAAGCTAGACCATCTCGATCTAATGAAAAACGTCCCATCAATAACCCTATTGAAAAGGATATCACTTCAGCAAAGTAATCACGTTGCATCTTATTAGAGTCACCTTTGTAAGAGTATTCTATATTTCTAAACAAAGAGATTTTTTCTAAAGAGTCGGTTACAACATTTTGTTTTTCTAGTCCAAATAGTTCTGCAAATATTAAATTATTTTCATTTTGTAGATTTAATAATTTTTCACAAATACCTGACCAAAAGCTTTTACGGTTTAAGTATGATTCAGATATTGAATTACTCTTTGCGTTAAGTAAATCTAACTTAACAAATTCCCATGATAATTCTGTGCTATCCCAATCAAGCTTAGAAAGCTTGTAACATTCTTCCTCAATGTCTTCACATTTAGCTGGTATATCGGGAATCGGTAACTTCTCTAAATATCCAGAGCTAAAATCGACTGTTGGAGATAACACTTTTATTATCTCACCAACTATATTTGAATTTAAAAAGGCAGAAATTGAAGAGTATGACATCTCTGAAAATAAACACTGCCCTTTATCTGCAAAAATAAAGCCTTCTCCGAACCTACGTACACTTAAATCTGAAGAACTAAGCGATGACCAGGTTAGACCCTGCCTGAAGTAAAAAGACCTTCCGTCGTGCCTAAAACCAGGTGTCAACCCAAGCTTGTTATCAGATATTAAATCTCTTCCTGAATGCTCGTAATTTAAAACTAATTCATTGTTACCATACCATTTCCGAAAGCTTCCTCCTTTATTGTATGGAAACCATTTTTTTCTAGCTCCATGCTCGGCGTAGGTTAAAGGTGTATTAAACTTATCTAAATCAACTTCATGCCAAAATCTTATAAATTTTTCATTATTCCCAGTAGACATACCATGTTTCAATCTTGCCTTTTCATTTAGTAAGGGCAGAGATTTGAACTTAGAGCGAATGTTATCGTTTACCCAGTAAGCCACTGGCGAGCCAGGGATATCATTAAAATCTTCAACAGATAGAGAATCAAACCTATTTTTTTGTGAAAGAAGCTCTTGCCTTTTTTCATCTTCATTCCCAGATGTGAGTCTGAAAAACACAGGTTTATAGCTTTGAATATTAGTATTTTTAATCGTCCAAGCGACTGTTTGAACTACTTCTCCAGAAATTTGACCAAAAGCTCTTGGTCCTAAGTGGGCCATATTGGTCATGCATTTTGAGTTTAAAATGAAATCTCTTAGTCCGGAATAACTTGAAAGGAACATCCAGACTTGCATATTGACTTGTGCATTATAGCCGTTAGGAGTCAGCAAGTTGAAAGCTCTTTCCATAAACATAGAAAACAAATCAGCTTTTGAGTTTGGGAAGTTTGTTCTAGCAAACTCTTTTAACTCTAAATTCATTCCTTTACTCCCCATATACGGAGGGTTAGCAATCACAGAGTCATATCGCTGAGCTAATAAAGTAGCTTGGTTAACCATAGGTAAAACCTCTAATGCAGCTTGTTTAGCAGCAGGATCTGAACCTTTCTCTTTCGCTTGCAATAATTCTTTTAAAGCTAATAATTGTTGTAAATGTTTATTATCAATATGTATTAACGAGCCAAATGTTTTAGCTTGTAAAAACGCAGTTTTCAATATTTGTAGTAACTGGTAATAATCAGCATAAATACTTGCTTGCGCAGGTATGGTTTTATCGCTCTGTTCGTTGTAAGCAAAGTCGTTTGGCTGTACTACCTCATCAAATAATCCTGCGGTTGTGCCACTATGATGTTTTCCCTCTAAATCAAGCGCATTCCAAAGCTTGTGTATATCAAGGTGCTCAGAAGATTGCAGTGATAATACATTAAGAGTTACTTCACCGTCTTCAACGCGTTGAAAGATGCGTCTGTCATCTTCACGCGCTTTCATCATTAAGGCAAAACCTGCAAGCTGCGCTGCACGGTCGTCAATATCTAAACCATAGATATTCTTGGTAAGGATCAGCTCTGGAATTTCACGAAGACGGTAGCCACGCTCTAGGTATATTTCGCGCAATACTTCATATACTTCAACCAAAATATGTCCTGATCCGCAGGCAGGGTCTAGCACTTTGATCTCTTCTGGGTCGATGCTTGTTGGCGTAATGGCTTTTAGCTGTTCAATAACATCTTCAGACTGCTCAGCAGGTTCGATGTAGTATTCCATTTTGTCTTTAAGGTCTGAATCTGGGTAAGTGGCTAACCATTGTCTACCCACAGAGTTTTGTACTAAGTATTTAACAATCCAGTTTGGCGTAAATAACTGAGTGGCAGCGGGGATATCTTCTGACTTGACGACTTTACCTATAACAGAGTCTTTGTGCTCTGAAATGTAAAACTGATATAGCCAACCAATAACTTCAATCTCTTGCCAATCTTCCTCAGGAATATCATTAATTAGCCCTTTAAGTATTGAATCGGTTTTAGTTAGGTTATTTGGCAGTAATAGCTCGGTTGCATCATCAATGCTCTCAAACGCTAAACCTTTAAATATCTGAGGCATAATTTTAGCTAATTGATGGCATTGGCCTAATAGCAATTCACGATACAGCTCTTCTTCTTTATCACCCGCAAGCTGTAGCTCAATAATATGGTCTTTATCTAAATTTAAACTGTTTGCCACATCGGATGCATGATTTAAGATTTCAGGTAGGCTATCAGCGTTACTAAGATGACTCTTTGCTGGGGAAAGCACACGAAAGCCATGATCAAAGTAGTCATGTATTTCCATATAACGCAATGCTGCGAGGCGGTTAAACCATGTGTAGGCAATTTCACGCGTGAACATGTCATAGCCACGTTCTGCTAGTTTGCTTTCTAAACGTTTACGTTGCTTACCTTCTTTGCGAGTAAAGGCACGGCCTTCAATTATGGCAGCGCCGCCTTCAATGCGAACTTCTGCTATTCGGTCTTCATATATACCAAAGTGAGCAGCACGTTTTTTAACGGCTTCAATAAACTGTTTACGTGCTTTAGGAGCGTATGATTTTAAGTTTTTAGTGTTCATAATTTTCTCTTTACTGGGCCGCTATATCTGGCCTCTGTATCTAATCCCTGATGTTAATTTGTTTCGCAGTCTTGCTTGTTACTTTATGTTGGCGATATTACAGGCAATGTGAATTGCTTTTTCTTAGCTGACGGACGTACTAGTTTGCCTTGCTCAACTAGGTGCTTTAACCACTTATCTAATGCCTGCTTGCCCATTATTTCAAACTCGGGAAAATGGCTGTCGAGTGTTGTTTTATCAATAAGATGCTGTGGTTGCTGTTCAATTAATTTGCATAAATGAAGATAAAAGCTATCCAGCAAAGGCGTTGTTGATTCCTCAGGTGATTGCTCTTCTAACTGTTCTGGTATTTGCTGCGATATTTGCTCTGGTATTTTTTCGTTGGCTTGCTCTGGTGCTTGTTCTGTTTTTTGCACCTCACCTGCGTGTTGCTCTGGCTCCACATTTAGCAATTTAGTGTTATCACACTCATCGCTTTGTATTTCATTACTTAAATTAACCTGTTTATTTTTGGTCTGCTCTTGCGGTTCTGATGACGAGGTTGAGCTGAGCTCTTTATGTTCGCCTGCTTCAAGTTGATTGTTTTTAACGTCAACACTTTTAGCCTCAATATTTTTAACCTCAACACCTTCTATCTTCGAGTATTTATTGGGTGAAGCCGATGGTTCTGGTTCACTTTCAAGTTCATTTTTTGCCATAGAAAATAGATCGTCTTGAGTCTGAATATTACTTATAGGACTTTCTGTATAGCTAGCGCTAGTTGTTGAAGCATCTAACCCGCTCAGCAGTGAACCTTGACCTTTTTCAACGTATTTAATTGATTCGTTGGCTAGTTTATTTGATTGTTGAGAGGTTTCTTTTTCTGAAGTTGAGAATAACTCTAACAATTGTTCTGTGGTGTTATCAGGCGAAATTGAACATGCATTAGCCAGAACCTTACCTAAGCCCTCGCCATTTATTAATGCTTGATTACCCGCTTGTAAAGGCTGTTTATGCTCTGAAACTAAAAGTGGTACCCACCCTTTTTTTAGGTTCTCTTTAGCGCCTTCCCACGTACCGCCTTTCTCACCTGAAGTTACAACAACCGTTGCACTTGATAAGAGGTAAATAAACTTATTACGCGCCATAGCATTGGCGGGTGTAAAGCGCCCTTCAGGGTAAAATGGACTTATAAGCACTAAGTTATTGGCTTTTAAGTGCTGACGCCATTGTCTTGCTGCGCTTGCTTTGAACAGGCTATCTGCCAATATGCCTATTGCTGTATTACCGTTGTTAAGAGAAGCAAGCATTGCATGAGAGTCAACGCCTTTGGCTGCCCCCGAAACAACTTGGTAATTTAATTGGTTAATTTGTGAAACGTACTGATTGGTTGCTTGTTCATCTTGCCCATCACAATCTCTAGAGCCAACAAAGCCAATTGCTTGCTTTGAGAGTAATTCAGGGTTACCAACACCAAAAAATAAAGCTGGGCTTTGATGCTTAAGCTGCTTTTTAATCGCTTTAGGGTAGTGCTCGTGTTGTCGGTCCATGATCCACACACCCGCACTCTGCCATTTGTCGAGCGCTAGGCTTAAACTTGCACCTCGATTAAGTAGAGTTTTAATACGCTCATACGTTAGTTTTTCAATTGTATTGTCTAAACGAGCAAAATCGATAATTTGTTTCGCTTTAATATGACTTAATGGTTCATCCCAAGATACCCAAATACTGTCAAACGTTTCTTCATTCAGTAAATCTACAGGCTTAAAACCATTTTGATGTAACCAACATGCGAAGTAACCGTACTCATTGACTGTCAGCGTTTTATATTCTTTCACTTCATTCGCGTTAAAAAAGCTTGTGAGTAAAAGTATTGCTTTTGTATTTTCAGTTATCATTTAAGTATCTACTATTATCGATTTTATAATTAGGTTGCTTTACTTGTTTCTTAATTTTACCTTGCCACTTTTTTGTCTTAGTTTACTTAGTTATTTTTACTGGTACTAGTTAATGCTATAGGCACTACGCTGGTTACACCATTTTGCCTTAATAAGGCGCCTGCAATGGTAAATGTCCACCTTGAGTCTACCGCGTCATCTAATAACCAAACAGGTGAAGAATACCCTTGTGAAGTATCTATACTAAAAGCACCATCTAAATTTTTACTTTGGTGAAAGCTATTTTCCATCGTTTTTTGGGGTGGTCTTAATTCAGCAATATTAATAGTGTCTTTACATTCAACATTTAATGCAGCCGCTAACGCATGTGCAAAGTTTTTAACTAAGTTAGGGTGCCTAGGAGATGGAATGTAAGTAAGCCAACTAGGCCTTTGCTCATAAGGGATACTATTAATCATTTTAACCATTGGCGGAATTAAGTCATGGCTAAATACGCCTGAAGCTTTGCCCTCTGCAACGAGGTCACCCCAGCCGCCATCTTTCCATGATGAAAGCGCCATCCCTTTTTCAATATTTAAATTAGCTTTATTTGCGCTATAGGGAAGACCGTATTTAGTAAATGCTAAGCGGGCATTATTGCCAGAACTAGCAAAGGTTGCTCTTGGTTTAATAGCAATGTATCTATGCCTTAAGTAATCATTCGCTTTTAATACCAGCTCACTATCGACTTTGTCAGGTAGTTTATTTGCTGGGTTACAATTTTCACATTTACCGCAAGGCTGTGAATCGGGATCATCCAACTCTTTTGACAAAAACTGCATTAAGCATGTATTAGATTTATGATAATTATTTAAGACTTCCCACTCACCTTGTTTAATAATATTTAGACGTTCAATTTTTTCTTCTGGTATTTGGTAATCAAACTGTGTTCTAAAATATTGAGGACCGTCTTTTAATATTGGTGATGGCTGCTCTATGCTTAAAAACTTTAAAATGTCTTCTATTGTACCTTTTGAGAAGTTAACGAGCGGCTCTAGTTCGGTTACTTTGAGGCCATCTGCATTTTCTATGACTTCTAATAATTGATTAATTTGTTGCTCTTTAGGGAAAGCATTTTCAATAAAGTATTGCTGTATTCTGCCATCTTCTTTACCTAGCATCATTATACCGATTGCTTTATCTATTCCGCGCCCTGCACGGCCTACTTGTTGATAATATTCAACAACGTTTCCTGGTGATTGGTAATGAATGACAAAGCCTAGATCGGGCTTATCGAATCCCATACCTAATGCAGAAGTAGAAACAAGTGCTTTGATTTTATTATTTATTAGCGCTTGTTCGAGCTGTTCTTTCATCTCGTTCGTTTCTAATTGGCTATGATAAGCATGAGCGTTAATACCTTGCGTTTGCAAAAAGCCTGCAACTATCTCACTGTCTTTAGTTGTTTTGGTATAAATAATCCCAGTACCTGAAATGTTATTTAAATATTGAGCTAACCACGCGAGGCGTTCTGATTTATTTGAAATATCAATATTTTGCAGCTGTAAGCTTTTGCGCGTGAGCGCTCCTCTGATTATAGATAAGCGATCTCCTAATTGATTTTTAATGTCATTAACAACGCGGTTATTCGCTGTAGCGGTTGTCGCTAATACAGGCATATTCTTCGGCATATTTTGTAATACGCGAACAATACGGCCATAGTCTGGCCTGAAGTCGTGCCCCCAGTCTGATATACAGTGCGCTTCATCGACTACAAACAAGCCTACACTACCACTAATGCGAGTCAAAATATTCTCGGCAAAGTAAGTTTGCCCTAACTGTTCAGGAGCAACTATGATTGCGTCAACTTGGCTAGCGAGTATTTGATTTTCGGCAATTTGGCGCTCACTTTTGTCCATTGATGAATTATATGAAACCACCTTTAAGCCTAGTTTTGCAGCAGAGTCTATTTGGTTACGAATCAATGATAGCAAAGGCGATATAATTAATGTTGGGCCAAAGCTTTGAGAGCGACGAATTTTTGTGGCGATAAAATATACGGCACTTTTACCCCAACCAGTACGCTGAACGACTAGTAACTGATTTTGTTTATTCACCAGTTCATCGATAGATTCCCACTGGTCTTTATGAAAAGATGCTGTTGGGTTTCCCGTCATTTCATGTAAATATGCTTGTGCTATTTCTTTCATCGTTTTTCTTCCTTGGATGGCTCTTCAAACAATTTGTCGTCGAGCTTTTTTAATCCTTTAACTAATGTGCGACCAATAAACCTGCTTGGTTTTGACATTGCTGCCTTGTAAACCATTTCACCCGCATCAACTAGGCCTTTGGCAGTTCCTTCAATAGCAACACCTGCACCATCAAAAATAGCCTCTACCCCATCAACGCCCTTATTATAGCGTTCAGAAGCGTGGTTAATTCCGCTAATAGTAGCGAAGATACCCAGTGTACCAACACCTGAGAGAATGGCATCAACAGCAGTGTCTTTTGCGTCAATCACTCCACCACCTAGTGCTTGTTCTACTGTATTATTAAGTTCTTCATTGGTATACCCCCCATCAATTGCAACGGTTTGTGCTGCAATTTCACTTGTTGCTATTACAGGGATTTCTTCATCAACTGAGGCAATATAAGACACGCTGTCTGTTGCTTTGATTTGCATCTCTATGCCATCAATTGTGATATCTGTGCCGGGGTTATTAAAGTGTTCAAATAATTCTCCCCCTGTATCATCTGCAACGAGCTGCTCGAAATATGCGCCTTTGGTTAAACTGACCAAACCTGCATGACTTTCGGGTGACATCCAAAGTGTTTCAAACCAAATTTCGGTATTAGACATATTTTTAAAGTTGCTATTAACAGCTCTAAGTGAATCATATACTTGATTGGCGCTATATAGATCCGCTGAAATTGATACAGGAACCGATAAACCAGCAAACCAAGCTGCGGCAACTGAAGTGTTATTTATATCCTTTACTAGGTTTTTATCTACAGCATCTTTTAGTGTTTTATGTGCTCTATCAATTCTTTCTTCGCTTAAAGACGCTAATGACTTGAAATGCGTGTCTATTGCTTTGCAATCGTTACCGTATTTTTTGTCAAATTCTTTTAATGCTGCTTTTAATTTTCTTATTTCTTTGTCTAACGAACTTAAGTCTAGATTTTCATCATGTTTTAACTTATTCCACCATGAAAAATCAGCATATGCCTGTTGCCACTGAAGGTTTAGTTGAGTTCTCTTAAGCTCAAACGTTGACAGAGTGGCTACTAATTTATTCCTTGCCGTTATGACTGGAATTGCATTTATTTTCTTCGCTAACTGCTCATTGTTACTTTGCTTCAAAACTTTCTTCTGACGAGTTAACTCGCTTTGCTTTTCGCAAAGAATTTGTTTTTTACTTTTGAATAAATTAGCAAAGAAGCCCATTTAACTTAATCCCTTAGCCGTACTAGCTAGAACGGGATGTCATCATCAAAATCTATTTCTACTTTTGGAGGATTTGTTACCGTTTGATTATTGCTTGGCGGCTGTCCTTGAAACTGATTTTGATTGTTAAATTGGTTCTGGTTCACATTTTGAGTATTTGGTTGCCCCTGAAACTGATTACTATTATTGAACTGAGTTTGGTTATTGTTATTTTGAGATGAAAAATTATTGTTTGATGGCTTCGCTACTGCATTTGGAGTGTAAGTATTATTCGGCTCACTTCTAGTTTGAGTATTTCCACCTAACATTTGCATTTGACCACCAGAATCTACAACAATTTCAGTCGTATATTTGTCTTGGCCTGTTGTTTTATCCTGCCACTTGCGAGTCTGCAACTTACCTTCAAAGTATGCTTGTGCTCCTTTTGTAAGGTACTGCCCTGCAATTTCAGCAAGCTTTCCAAAGACGACTATTCTATGCCACTCTGTTTTCTCTTGTTTTTGCCCTGTATTACGATCTTTCCAACTTTCACTTGTCGCTAAACTGATATTTGCCACAGCATTACCATTAGGTAGGTATTTAACTTCAGGGTCTTTTCCTAAACTACCAACTAGGATGACTTTATTTATTCCTCTAGACATAATTACCTCTATTTAATTCGTACTTTATTATTACTGCTTACTAATGCTGTTAGTTTTCCTTTGAGCGCTGCAAGGTAATTATTAATATCATCTTCAGTTTCGATTATTCCTGCGCTATTTACTTCACGCATAACACTTGAGGTATCTATAGATACTATTTTTTTAGGTGCTGGCTCTGCTACTTTTTTTGGCTCAGATTTTGTTGGTTTGTAGTCACCACTTTCTGAGTCTATACCTGATGCTGAAACCGATTCAGGGGCTTGTTTAGCCTTTTGCGCTACTTCTTTGGCTTTTTGCTCTGCGAGTGCTTGTTGCTGTTCAATAAACTTATTGATTAGTTCGTAAGCATCTTCTTCAAGTGTGGCTGCTTCTGTGATCTCTTGATGTATTTCAGCAATACCTTGCAGCGTATCAACACGCTTTTTAGCGTTTTGAAGTGGATAAAGCGCTTTATTGCTAATATCGCTATTTACCGCGCCTGCTGCTTTAATTTGCTCAGTTACATGTTCAATCCGAATATCAATTCTTGCCTTTGCATGAGTGCGCTTTTCAGTTAATAAAGCCTCGTTAACTTTGTTTACACTTTCAATAAGCGGTTCTACGTCGCGTATGTCACGGTATGGGCGTTCTTTATTAAAAATAGATTCTAACTTTTGCAGCGCCGCTATCGCACTTTCGTCTTTTTCGAGTGCTATGCGGTTGCGGTCAAAGTCGATAGTGAGTGCTTTGTATAACTTTTGCCAAGTTGAAAATTGAGTTTCGTAGAAGTTTTCAAGATCTTGATAGTCTTCTTCAAAATCAAGTAGATCATCACCATTAGCTAGGAATGATTCAATAAACTGATAGCTTGATTGTGCTTCAATTAAACCTGCTAGCAATACTCGGCCATTATCAATATCTTTTACACCTGGATAATGCCCCGTTGATGCTTTATTGGCAAAGCCATCAAGCTTCTTTTTCATGGTGTTAATATTAGCTTGAGCAATATTAAAAAGCTCTTTTTCACTGTCTGGAGCATTTTTTCCAAACACGTTTTTAAACAATTTAGCTGCACGGTTTAAGTTGGCTTCAGACTGTTGTTTAATACGTCGAATACGAAGCTCTGCGCGCTTTCTAACTTGTGTTAGATTGTCGTATGCACTTTTTAAAGGAACTTCTTGCTGACGCATTTGAAAGCAAATTTTGTTAGCGAGTGCTAAACGCGAAATGATTAAAATTATTTCTTCATCATTCCAACCAAATGGTCGTTTTGAAAAGCGTTTTACAATGTCTTCTGCGGTAATAGCTCTACCAGTGTCGTCACCAAGGGTTATGAACTTTTCTACCTCTAGTGAAGCCAATGGGTTTATTTCGTCAGCATTTAAGTCAAGACCAATTTGACTTACATCATCAGCAACTAGAGTATTTTGAATTTCGCGGCGTATATCACCTGGAAATGGTTTAACTAACTTTAATTTACTGAATGTGTTTTCAATTACGTAGCGATAAAGCTCTTGAAGTATTGAGCTTACCGCTCCGCCTTTTGGATTTTGTTTAGAGCCTAATGCGTAAAATTCAGCATCTTTTAGTAGCTCCTCTACTTCTCCTATCAAGCGGCGATTGCGGTCTTGGTTTTCTGTCGCTTTTTGATGAAGTAACTGTTGTTGTTCTGGGCGTTTACCAGAGTTACCACGTAAAAACTTACTTGTTCGGATAAACGTTTCGATGTCTCTGAATACTCTGTTACTTTCAGCCAGCTTGATGATTATCGAGCCACTATCGCCGTCCATTGAACGATTAGCACACACGGTAGATGTATACTCATCGTAGTTTGGATCTCTTGGCGTAATCACTTTTACTACTAAGTCGTTTTCTTGAGAGCCATCTCGTGGACTACCATTACAAAAACGGCTGATAGGGAAATCTTGCTTGTTTTCAGGGTAACGATAGTTCGCTTCACGACGCAACACATCATCGAAAATTAGATCACTGATCTTTTTAGTTTGATCAGATAACTCTATTTCTGTTTTTTGAATTTCCTGTTCAATTTCTTTTTCTTCGTTGGTAAGGAAGATATACTCGTCACCTTGACGAGCGATAAGCATATTAAGCTCTAGGGCATTTAAAGCCTGCTCAATTTCGCGCCTTAACGCTAGGCGGTCTTCATCGACTTTGCTTACACACAGGGTTACTAAGTTATCTAACGTTGACTTAATTACATCGACATAACGAATTAAAAACAGGGTTTTTAATATATTCAGCGCAAACGGTGATATAGATTCTTTAACAGATGCCTGATCTATATCTTTTTTAACAGATGTATCGAGGAAGCTTTCGATAGCTGGATAGAAAAAATATAACGGGATTAGAACTCCGACATTTTCATTTCGGACTTGTTTGGCAGCGCTTTGGAATGCATCTAACAAAGAGCGTTCACCACGACTTAAATGTAAGCCTGTTGCACCCGCTTTACGAATAGCTTCAAATATTTTCTGAACTAGCGTGTAGTGGTATGGCACAAATGGATAGCTGTTAATAAAGCTACTTGCATCTTTATAGTTCGCTAACTCAGCGGTTGTTGTGCTGTCAAAAGCTAACTGATTTCTTAGAATGTCACCTTTTTGATCATACAAGTCCTGAAGCTCGTTGCGGGCTGCATCTTCTTTTGATAGCAGTCGTTTCTCTATCACCTCACTAGTATTTGAACTTGAAAGAGATAGGCGTTCAAAGCGACCTTGGATTTTTGAGAAGTCGTGACCTTTTGAGCCTGTCATTTGCCCTATAACTGCATCGATGTCTTCTTGAGAAGTAACTACCACCCAAGCACGGCCTTCACAAATAGTACCGAGGTTTTCAGTGATTGTTTGTAATTTGAGCATCATCTGGGTGTTGTTACCAATGAACTGACCTACTTCATCCACAAAAAACAACACTCGGCGGTCTGAGCTTACATCTAGGTATTCTTTTACCCATTTACAAAAGTTGCTGACGTCTAAGGTGAAGTTGTTTTCAAGTTGCTCAACCCACTGCCTTGCTGATTCAGTTGATTGATTAGTTACTTTACCAAGCGCATCAGCCATGTCATCGCGGTAAAAATCGTAAGCATCTCTTTCTTCTATCCAGTTAGCAGACGCTAATGCATTGAATTCTTGTTTAAACTGTGCAAATACACCTCGCTGGTCTAACTCGCGTTCAAGATGCGCAATATGAGGATGATCACCACTGAAGCCCATTTGCTCATTAAAAACTTTTAAGAACACTTTTAGAATTGCATCATCGCCGTCATCAGTATTGGCACGGCTGTCGATGTTAAAAAGGATGACAGTATTATCTTTGGTAACCGCAGTGTCTATTTCACCCAGTAAGAAGCCATCTAGGTTTTTATCTTTGAAAAATTCGATAGCTGATTTATCAAACTGACCATTTGTCGCTTGAATGTTTTGTAAAAGGTAAGACAATATTTTGATGAAGTGAGATTTACCTGAGCCAAAAAATCCACTCACCCAGATCCCTAATTTGCCTGATGCCGCTTTTGCTTTTGGATCGCGTACTGAAGGCATATACGCATCGAAGAACTCTTCGAAATGTTTTGCTAATTCGGTGGTAATTACATATTCATCTAGTTCGGTAAAAACGGTGTTGTTTTCTAATTGGTCGGCTTTTACTACACCATTAATTGGACGATTAATATCTTTAGTAAATAAGTCTTTAATTTGCATGTTATTTTATCCTTTTTGTTTGATTGCAAGTCCGTTTACGGTACTAATTTAAATGCACGGTAATAGTTATTTGATTCGATTCTGCCAAACGGCTTTAGCGCTGTACCGTCATACTCACCAGGATAGAAAAGTACCGTTGGTACATTGCCTACCTTAGCATGTAGAGCGTTTAACAAGCCGTGGCCACGAATAATAGGCCATGCGCTCCCAAGCCCATGAAGTAAAATAAACTCGGTTTTGTTTTTTTCACAAGAGCCGAAGTCGATTTTTGAAGCTATAAAGTCGGCAACTCGGTTTTGCTCAAGAGGCCCTTTTAGTGCGTTGAATAGTGCATCATCACCGCGCTCTTTTTGCACTTTAAATGCTCTTTCAGTAAGCTTGCGGGAATCAAGCAATTCAATAATTGCTTCAAATAAATTGATGCTTTTGAAATTACGCCCACGTTTATCAAGGCGTTCTGTCATGTATTCTAAATGCTCTCTTACAGTCAATTCTGACTCTGGTGGGTAGTCGAACACGTAAAAACCAATTTCATTTCCTAAACCTTGGTTTTTTAAAAAATCTTCACTTTCAATCTTGGGCTGAATTTCATCAAGCCGCTCGTGAAGTCGTTTTTGTTGTTTGGTTTTAAGCTCAACCATTAATGCAACTCCATCGCTGAAATAATATCGTCTTTGTCGATCTCTAAAAGTAAGTCTCTCACTTCTGGTAACAAATATACATTTTGTATTTTTTTATTCCGCGTTGTTTCTATATAACCAGCGTCAGCTATGACTTTAAAAGCGACTTGAGATATTTTGTAAGTCGATGATTCTGACATTTGAGCTAACTCAGGGAATAATCTAATGCGTTCATCCCAAAAGGACTCCCAATCAGCTACATCTAAACTTTCACGGAACATACGTTTAGCATCTAACACTACATTGCGCATGAAATCAGCTAGCAAAGTGCAATTAATTAACGTAGCTGCAAACATTAACTGAGTTGATAGCTCTGTGCTACCAAATGCGATAAGTTCTAGGTATTTGTCTGACATACCTTCCAAACGCTTTTTGATAGTAGCCGCATTCCTCTTTGCTGAAGCGTCAGAGCGCTTTTGGAGAACATTCTGATTTACAATGGCTTCCACCCATTCTTCTTGTGATGGTTTTTTAAGTAATAGCTCAGCTACAGTCTGACTTTCTTTGATCATTAAGCTGCCGCCAATAAGATCGCCAAGGTAGTCTTTGTATGAATTCATTTCTTTAAGCATTAATTTTCCAATTCTGCAATGTAACGAGGAGCAAAAAACAAGCTGTTGTAGCAATGTAGTAAGCGGTAATACTGCATTAGGGTATCATCGATATTCTAATGTCTTAATGAATAAGCAGCTAAAGCAGCACTTATCAAAACAATATGTATACCTTTTTCATTTGTACCACTTTTAAAGAGGCATTGTTTGTTAATTAAAGTAAACACAAATCATCGTGAAATTATACTTGATTTAGCAAGATCCCTAAACTGATTACTTTAGCGGTGCTAACTTTTGATATGACGGCGCGAACTGCTTCTCTTAGTTACTCTGATAGCTAAGCAGAAATAATAACTCATTGCTATTAGCTGAGATTTATAAATGTTTTCCCCATTTATAAATCAATGGTATGAATCAAGAGTACTTTTGATATAAGTACTTTTATTAAAGCGTTAGCATAAATCGTAGGTTAACCTATATAAGTCGGAGGGTGTAGCTATGTCCCATCAAGTTATTTGTTTAGAGGTACAATTACTTAATAAAGAACAGCTGAATGAGCATTACAGGTTAACGTTACCTACTTATTGCTTAGTTGAGTTTGCCGAAAGACTCATTAATAAAGTACACAAGGCTCGTCAGCTTCTAGAAGAAAATAATCTTTATGAGGTGATTGTTAAAACCGCGGAGGTAAATTGGTTTTATGGGCTAACCAATCGGTATCATCACTCAATGACTTCATACATACATGTAACTAGCACAAAAATTGCATTTTCAGGGCTGTTACCCCCAAATAAAGAACCTCACTTCATTACCCCATATGTAGATATTAACGATATAGCACTATCTGAGCGAACTATTAAAAGCGTTATATTAGATAACAGGCGTGTGCCATTAGTTTTATCGTTAATTCGTGAACTGGAAGCTAAACAAGAGGCGTTTGAAAACACCTCTGACCTATACTGGAAACTTGAAAATATAGTTTCGCCGATTCGAGATTTAGATGACAAGTGCACCAATGTGCTAACGACAGGTTGTGATGAACTATTATCTAACTTAAATGAAGAGTCGAACACGCTAAGTGTACAAATTGAACGGCTTGAACTGGAGATTGAGCAAATAGTATTAAGAGTCATAAAGCGTATTTTTGGTGTGGTTTATGGTGACTTAATTACTCATATTGACACTAAAAATAGAACCGCTAGCTTACGGTTTGAACATGCTTATTACTTCGATAAAGAAATTACATTTAGTGGTACAGGCATTACAAAGCAGGGAAAGATTGGTAAGCGACACCAGTCTTTTAGCATAAAGATTATGGCTGATCGGGAATCTGTATGAATATTCAAACTTTGCTATCAGAAATCAAACAGGCCAAAAAGCGCAGGGTGATTCTTGATTATCACCCATCACCAGTTAGTGGTGTAGATGTAATGGCAAAAGATTGGAAACCAAGCTTGGTACTATTACATGACTTATTTAAACTATTTAAAGCAAATAACTGCTCTATTAAAATTACCTGGTGGGGCCAGATATTTATTACCCCTGAAAATAGCAACACTGCATTTGAGTTAGCACTTGGCTACAAATTAGTAAATGTTGAAATGCACGATGTACGCACTTTAATGAGAGAGCAAGATTTCACTATTTTAAGGCTGGCAACGGCAACCCCTTATTACACAGTAAGTTTAAGAGCGCACAGAAGTAGTACTAAGTGGAAGGACGTACCTTTTAATATAGGCTGTGACTTTGCTGAAAAACTTGCTACTACACTACACTTAGGCATGCTTATTAAGATTAAAAATTACAGTAGTGCTGGGTTACAGATTGAAAAACATAGCTTATCTGACGATGATTTAATGGCGGTGTTACATTATGGTGCTGCAAAATTTGGTATTAATTCGCAGTTTTACAGCATCTCTTCAGTAATACTTAATTCTATGAGGAGGTGGGAAATTGAGTTGATGGAAAATCAAATCACAGCACAAACCCAGTACCCAATAACAAGCAGAACTTTTCAATTAAATGATAAAGAAGTTGTGTTTTTAAGATCCCTTTTACCACCCATAGTTTGTAAACCTGAGTAATTTAAAAACACTCAAATACTTATAAAACTAAAAAAGCGCCCTGATTAACTCGGAGCGCTTTGCATTTCGGACAAATAAACAAGGATTATACAAATTTAATAAGGAGATGCTTAAGCATGACCTTCATGCTTGGGGTGTCACTTTTTCGATAATATTCGTAGTTATAGATACCTGTTATCATTTTAGTACAAAAAAAACTTAGAGCGATAAACCAAGTGAAGTTTTCAGTGGATTGGAACTGTAAACACAATATAGCTGCCCCAAAAAGTGCAATGCACGAGTAAACAATCTCTATTTGATAACCACGAATAGCTTTTAAAAATTTGGACATTAAAAACCGTCATCGAACGGGTCAAAAGCATCAAAACAGTCATCATTGTTTGAATCGGCTATCGAATCTTCAATCTCATAAACAGTCATTACCCTGTCTGGCTGGCCCACCACATTGCCACCAACATCTACGATATTAGTACTGGCATTTGTGATAGGTAATCCTGTTGAGGGGTTAATTGCGATATCAATAGCGTCGTTTTTCATTTTTTAAACCTTATTAATCATTAATTACAACTTCACAATTTAATGATTTCGTGATAAAAAACAAACTCGTTTGACTGCGCAGCTCAGCAACAAACGGTTTGCATAAATAAATAGTTCCACCACCTCTTACTTTACCTATTTTTATTTAACTAAATCCCTTATTCTTTTCTAAAAAATTCATTAATAAGTTTTTTGAAGGCGGTTTTTTGTCTGAAAGACAGGTTTTGAGCTCGCATTTTTCGGCACGAAAAACTGCAAAATAGCGCCTCAGAATGAGGCCAACAAGCGCGTAATGTGGTGTAGGCGAAGCCGTAGACACATGGAGAAAGCGCGAATGTACAGCTGGTCTGTACTGACCGCGATAGTGTTTCGCATCAGCGAAATTCGATTAAAATTTGGCACAAATTGTATCGAACCATCTATTTTCGTAGAAAATAAAAGCGAAGAAAAATGCGGATAATGGGGCACCCATCGCATTGTCTGTAGCGGCGGTATGGCGGTCAGTACAGAGCGTAGCTCGGTGCATTCGCGCTGGGTCAAAAACGCTAGCGCGTAGCGCGTTGAGCCAGCTCGTTGCGGAGCAACATCAGAGCTGGCGTGCGTTTTAGGCCCTATGGTTGAACAACGAAGTTGAGAAGCCATCAGCTGAAAGCTGCTTTTTGTTGCGATAATTATCGCGACAATGATTCCGTGCATGCTGTCAGAGCATCTCGGAATGAAAAACGGCAATGTAATTATAAAATGATGATAATTTTTGTGTTGCGGTGCTAGTTAATTTTAATAATTAACTCACTAAAAGGATTTTGTGAATTGACTCAGAAACCATCAAAAGATTTAGAAACGAACAACCTACTTCTCACTCACTACCCTCGCTATTTTGATATTGATATGCGGTATTATCCAGGCGCAAACAATCATCAAAAAGGGGTTAACAGAACCAAGCTCTCGGTGCTTATTGCAATTCGGTTTTCTATTGTTACACCAGGGATTATTCGCTGGCTCTACGGCATTAATCATCGGTTATCCTTAGAGCATTTAAACCGGCTAGAAAAGGACAGTTTGTTGCGTGTTGTAAAAACACACCGCAGTCCAGATGGTCGTGTCTATGTTCCTACCTATACTGCTGCCAAATTTGCCGAGGAACTTATGGGCATCGACATACATTTTAGAGCGAATAAAAACCCTGCACTGCAGTTCAATAGTAACCATGTAATGCATAACCTGATTAATGCATTTGTAATGTTGCGCGGTATACATAATTACCATAGTAATGAGACATATGCGCCCATGTGGAATGGGTTTATTACTGAACCTGAATTTCAACGAATTAACGGCCTATCCGCTACACGAACTGTGGATGGCGCTGTGCTTCTTCCTGATGGCTCAATAGCCGCTATTGAGGTGGAACACAGTTTCAAAAATAAAACTGCACGACAAGTCATTTTGCTAAAATATTTGGCCTCGTTAAAAAAAAGCGATTACAGTAAGATTTTTTTATTCTCTCAGTCGGTCAAAATTTTTGATGATATAAAACGATTACATGAGCAGCTATTTACGGAGCTACCTGAACGTTATGACAAAAAAACACGAGCACCACTTCTCAGTGAAAGTGATGCTGAGCTGCTGCGTGCCTCAATAATATACCGTACTAAATTGTGTGAAGAAATTAATGAAATGTTTTACTCGTAATGCAGTAGCATAAACATTGAGACATTATGATTATTTTAGTTGCGTAATTGATGAGAGTAATACGACTTAGCTTTATCGTCACCAAGAATTTTTGCATACATTATACAGCGTTCGATATCGACTTTTTCGAGCCTAAAGGAAGGGTTTTCATTTTGATTTGATAGCTCATAGCCTCCTAATCGATTGAGGTTTACCCGAGCCCAAACTCCCTCTTCATGCGAGCCCTTTTTGACCTTAGGACGACGAGCTAACCTCGGCCTAGCTATATGCTGACCGTCGGATTGAGGGGTGTATGAAAACTCGATGGCAGTAATACAGTTACCCATTTTTTTTGGCTGAAAAGTTACACATAAATCTGTGTGGGCATTAATTTTTTCTATAGCAGGTAGCAGTACGCGATTTTTAAAATCCCGCCATGCTCCATATGATTCAGATAAAAACAACTTCTTTTTCATCTCTGGTAGTTGTAAATTCATAACTACAGAGCCCCGTCGTTTGTAATTTTTATAATTTCGCACCTCGTTTAGGAGTCCATACAACCGAAATGATGCTAACGTGTTAAGTTTTACTGTGTTATGAAAAAATAACTCTGTGAAATTACCCTCTATATTAAAAATATAGGGCTCTATTTCTTTTGAAAACTCTATATTAATGAATGAGCCCTGATTTTTCAGCTTTTCATATTTAGCGCTACTCACCCAAGGGATTGAAAGCGTTTCACCACTATCATCTAAAATAGTGACAGATTTATCTCTTAGTGACTCTGCGGCAGAACTCAGCTGCTCATAAACGCTGTGCTTACTCAGACCGAAACACTTGGCATATTCCGTTGGATAAATCAGAATTTTTCCTGGGTTAGACTTTTTGGAATTAATTTTAGACAACGCTAGATTTATTAATCGCTGCTCATTAATATCGAGTGAATAACCCGCATGCAACAGCTTATTAGCGAAAACAATTTTTGGAGAATTCTTACTGCTCACTTCTCTTCCTCATTTCTAGTTGATGCTGTTATGCTAACCGCGCCCCAACCAATAAAAGAAATTTCGGTAAGTTTTTTGGTAAATAAAATTTTTATTTATTCACGGTAAAAGTGTCCCCCTAAACCGTATAAATTGCCTACTCAATTCCTATAAATAGTCACAATAAACACATAAATTGCCCACTAACACTGGGAATATTACAATTTATTACAGTGACTTAACCCCCTCTAAAAGTATAAAAATAGAAAAATAGAAAAATAGAAAATTAAATGAAAAGTTGTCACTTTTATTTTTTATTAATTCATTTAGTACGGTAAAAAAATAATTAATTATTTTTTTAAATCTTTCTTATACTGCCACTATAATTTGTAATGATGCTACTGAGTGAACTAACTGAAATACGCACAAGGGAGATAGATATAAATCTACCTCCCTTGTGCATTTGACCTATCCACCTTGCCAAACATTATTACAATGACTGCTCTTTTGAGTCACCGCAACGAAACCCTGTATTTGCGCAGGACTCCCTCCCAGGTTTTATACTCAGTAACTGAGTAAAATCAGCCCTATTGAACGCTATTGCAGTTAGGGCGGCGAATCAGCAAATAATGATTCACGGGCATATTTTGGGAGACATGGTTAGGCTGTTATTTTGATTTTGAAAATAACTATTTAGGCCTGGTTCAACTGCTAATTTTTCCAATTTAACCCTAAGAAAAAATATCATCCTCGAAGTCACACGGCAGCTCCACACGCTCTACTGGGTCGCTAATCAGAGCATGCATAAGCTCGTAGGTGAGTTTTCGCATAGCATACTGATTTAGGTCTTTATTCGCTGTAATTTCAGAGCCAATGACCTCCCAGAGCTCATGTAAATTCGCATTATCACTGTGTAATTCTAATAGGTTTATCTGGTGGTCATTTGCGGTGATTACCCGACTAAATGTTTGTAATAAATTTAAAAAATCCAATGTTGATACGTATGCATGTTTCATGTTTTCACTATCCTTGTGTGGTTTGTTATCAAAATCGATAACTCATTATTAAGTAATAAACAGGTATGGGTATTTAAATCGGTTTACGAAAAATATTATAAAAAAAGCGAACAAATGTTCGCTTAGGGGGTTATGCATTGTCGATAATATCGACCCAATCATTCTCTGCTGCTGCAAAAAATGTAGCTGGCGTTTGCATAAATATTTGCTGGAACTCCTCAGAGAACAGCGCACAAAACTGTGTTATTTGCTCTATGTAGATAAGTAAAAAAAGCGTCATATCTACTCCCTCTAAATATCGATTTTCAAAACTCGGATTTTTTTCTAACATTTGATTTGAAATACTAATACCAAGTATTTTTCCAACGCTATCCCTATGTAAATAGATGTAATGATTGAAATTTAGCTCCATCGCTTGTTCGTTAACTACATCTGCTAGCAATAAAATTGTAGAGCAGTCGTCCCACGGAGATTTGCTGGCTCGAACGTATTGGCGAATGAATTGAGATTTAGTATTTTTCATTATTTGTCCTAATTAATTGTCCTCAAATTAACTAGGGCCAAGCGGTGGGGAAAAATAAAGAATTGCGTTTTTGTTGGCTAAATTTGCAAAAATAATAAAAATCATTAAGGTTAAAAAGAGCTCCCAACCTCAAGGCAGAACAATATGACTGATTACATTTGGATAATACCAGCGGTAGTACTGACACTGATTTTGATAAAACTTGTTCTCACACACGATAAAGAAAGTTAAATCTGTGAATATAAACTAAACCCCCTATTTAATTAAAAGCAAAGCAGTATTGCTTTTTAATGAGTGGCCAAATTAACTATGCCCTACATAGATACTCAACTTAATAATAAGCTTTTCATCTATACCCTTCCGCATCCTCTCAGAGTCACCTTTTAAACTATACACACCCTAATCAAAGTCAAATTACATACAATAAATTTTAGAAATGTCGATAATTTGAATAACATCAATAAAAAAATAAAAAATATTTTAAAAATACAACCCATTGATTTTAAAGTAATTAAATCTTTACTTTTATTATTTTTTTACTTTTCTTGGTTTTTTTCCCGCTTTACTACTTAAAAAGAATTTTCCAATGTCGATATATAGATAGAAAAGTAAAGTATTTTTCAATAAATCTAATACATTTCTAAGAGGTCTAAATGATAGATGTAGTACTAATCAGCAAATATTGCGAAGAGTCAGGTGAAAGTAAAAAAGCCGTAGAATCTCGAATCCAGAGAGGTGCGTGGGTAGAAGGCAAACATTTTTATAAAGTTGAAGGCGTCAGGGAGCGTTGGGTTGATCTAAATAATGTAACTGACTGGGTTAAAAATCAAGGGGGATTGATTTAGTTACTAAAGGGTTTTGGGCTGAGCCTTGCAGCAAAGAACCCTTAAAATACAGTATTTTATGGATAAAATATATAAAATTAAAACATTAAAATGATAACTTTAAAATGCTATTAAAAACTCAAAAGATTAAGCCCCCAGCGGGCGTAGTAATTCGTTACAACTCAAAAGGTGAAGCTACATCATTCCAACTGACCTTCACCTACAAAGGTATTTTATGTAGAGAAAAAGCACCATTCATCCCTAATAAACAAGGCCTAAAATCTGCAGGTTTTTTTTTGGGCCAAATCAAAAATGAAATAGCGCATAACACATTTGATTATGCCAAATATTTTCCAAAATCTAACAAAGTAAAGCTGTTTACAACTACCCCAAACGACGCAAGAGTTGTTGAGTATATGGACTTATATATTGCAAGGGGAATAGACAGGGGATTAGAAAAATCAACGATAACTGGTTATCAGAAGGCAAAAAACGGTCTAAAAACACTATGGGATTGTAAAATTTCCGAACTAGAAAGTATTGATGTTGTAAAGTTAATCGAAAAATCAACTGTATCGAGAAAAACACTATCAAACCGGATTTCATTTTTACGTTGTTGCCTAGCTCGAGCTGTGATCGATAAATTAATAAAATCAAACCCTGTTCAAAATATCCGAATAGAAGAGTATTTACCTAAAATAAACAACATAGATTCAAGAGGAGCACATAAAGATGTGTATCCATTCACACCTCAAGAAAAAGCAAAGATAATACATAAATCATCAGGGACAATACGAGCAATTGTGAGCCTAGTATTCAATACAGGCATTCGCTCTAGTGAATGGGTTGCTCTAAAAAAAACTGATGTATGTTTAAAAACAAAACAGATATCTATTTTCGATGCAATTGTTGACGGTGCTGTAAAAGGCACTAAGACAAAAGCTGGCCGAAGAAATATTCCTATTTCAGAAGATGTTTGTGATTTATTAGCATTAGAAATGAAAAAACACGACTCTGAATACTTGTTTTTAAATTCTCAGCAAAGAGTTTGGAACCAAGATTCGTTTAGAAAGCACAGATGGAAAAGCTTACTAGGCTCATGCGGCGTAAAATACCGCTACCCCTACCAGATGAGACACACGTTTGCATCTAAGTTAATTTCTGAGGGAGTAAACCACTGGAAGATATCTAAGCTTATGGGGCACTCTTCACCCAATACACTCTATCAGCATTATGGTAATTTTATCGATGAGTATGAAAGAGAGCATCATGCTTAGTTAAATACAGACTTAAAGGGGGGGATGATAGGCTTGATACGCATTCTACTCAGCTAACCCTCCCCTGCTACTTAATAATAGCTATTTAGCCCAAGTCAAACTTCTGGAAAGTGCCCAGACTGTGTGAAAACTCTGATCACCTTTTGGTCTAAGTATCTGCTGCTTATGATCGATTAATCTATACATTTAGTTCACTTAATATACTGATATTTATATAATAAGACTATTGATTCAGTCGAGGGTTGAGGCAATATGTCAAAGTTTATAAGCGGTGAAGATCGTAACCAATCAACGTTATTTCCAGAATCGTTGGAAGACTACGTCAGTGAAGATAATACGGTCAGAGTAATTGATGTTTTCATTGAGGAACTAAATCTAGCTGAATTGGGGTTTAAAGGATTAACCTTAAAGTCCACAGGCCGCCCTAAGTATCATCCAGCCACACTATTAAAGCTTTATCTTTATGGTTACCTCAACCGTATTCAATCATCCCGCCGATTAGAAACCGAATGCCAACGCAATATTGAACTGAT
>NZ_JALNTH010000036.1:0-68513 GCF_023161935.1 Pseudoalteromonas sp. 2CM28B | reverse complement strand
CACCGAGCAGGTAGCGGCTCAGTCCAACAAGCGATTATGCAACACAAACAGCGTGTCGCATAAATACTAAAATGTTAGCTTTCATGGAGGTATTGTGTTTAAGGAAAGATATTTATCCTTGCTTCGTAAACAAAGAGAATTAATGTTTGAGTATGAAAACATGCTTGAAGAAGTGGATTTATTTGAACACCCAGAACTACTAAATTTTCCAATGTTAATAGACCGACACAAAAGAGTTTATGTTGAAAACAGGTGTCCGCTTCGTGAATCAAAAAATGATTCTTTGCAACTACTTACCAAACCTGGAGAAAGAAACTCAGGACTGAAGGAACTGAGGGACTTCACTAGAGAGAGTGAATCTTTGATAATTATTGATCCTTATTTTTTCTCAGGTGAAAGCAGTAAGGCTCAAATAATAGCTAGCGACGTTGAAAAATGTACTCGAGCAAAGCAAAGATTTTTGAAACGAGTACATGTAGTTTATGATCCATCCAGTCAAACTAAAGCTGTAAAAAAGTACATTGAAGAGATGTTTAAAAATAACAGCATATACTTTTCAACATCTACTACAGACGAAGTGCACGATAGAGTTTGGATATCGGATAGAAATAGGGCTTTAGTTGTTGGCACTTCTCTTAATGGTATTGGGAATAGAGCAGCATTTCTTTTACCTTTGCCAGAGTCTGATTTGAATGAGTTATTAGACTTTCTAGATGAGAAGTCTCTATCAAGGAAAGAAAGCTAACAAACGCATCAAGAGCTAAAATGAAACAGACACCCATCTTTAATTTTGTACTTTCAATGGTTTCAAACTATGCTTTAGGCAGTATGAATAAATAGGCTGGGTGTTCCATGGCAATTGCAAGAAAGCGTCAGGTTAGTTTGGCTGATACGCGATATTATTAAAATAAAATAGACACCCATCTTTAATTTTGTACTTGCAATGGTTTCAAACTATGCTTTAGGCAGTATGAATAAATAGGCTGGGTGTTCCATGGCAATTGCAAGAAAGCGTCAGGTTAGTTTGGCTGATACGCGATATTATCACTGTATTTCACGTTGTGTACGCCGAGCCTTTTTATGCGGAGAGGTAAATAAAACAGACACCCATCTTTAATTTTGTACTTTCAATGGTTTCAAACTATGCTTTAGGCAGTATAAATAAATAGGCTGGGTGTTCCATGGCAATTGCAAGAAAGCGTCAGGTTAGTTTGGCTGATACGCGATATTATCACTGTATTTCACGTTGTGTACGCCGAGCCTTTTTATGCGGAGAAGACCATTTTACAGGTCAGTCTTATGAGCACCGCAGAGGCTGGGTAGAAGATAGGCTACTTGCCTTAGCAAAAGTATTTTGCATAGATGTGTGTGCTTATGCTGTGATGAGTAATCACACTCATTTAGTACTATATGTAGATGATAAAAAGGCCAATAGGCTAAATGACAAAGCCATTATTATTCGGTGGCATAAAGTGTGTAAAGGCACGTTATTAACGCAAAAATACCTGCAAGGTGAAAAACTCACTAAAGCAGAGCTTATCTTTTTCAATCAAACAGTAAAAGAATACCGAGAGCGGCTATCTAGCATCAGTTGGTTTATGCGCTTGTTAAATGAAGATATTGCGCGCAAAGCGAATAAAGAAGACAACTGCACTGGTCGATTCTGGGAAGGGCGCTTTAAATCACAGGCCTTGCTAGATGAAGCCGCACTAGCTGCTTGCATGGCGTATGTAGATTTAAATCCAATTAGAGCAAAGGTAGCCAGCATCCCCGAAGAATCAGATCATACCAGCGTGAAAAAGCGATTAGAAAGTGCAGCAACAGGCAAGCAGCCTAAAAGTTTATTACGTTTTGCAGGATTACCACGCCAAATCATGCCAAAAGGCCTACCTTTTGAACTTAAATCCTACCTTGAACTCGTTGAATTAACAGGCCGTGTTATAAGAGAAGACAAGCAGGGACATATTGACAATATATACCTTCCTTTACTAGAGCGAGTCAATATTAGCCCTGAGAACTGGCTGAAATTGACGACACAATTTACCCGTGTGTTTCATGGTGCAGTCGGTAGACCTTCTTCACATGAAAGCTATTGTGAAAATCTAGGGAGAAAGCGGCGAGCAAACATGAGTAACTGCGAAAAATTACTCGCATAAAGCTTAATCAATCAAATACGTAAACTTACTGTATAGAGCAGGTATTTCCATGTCTGTCATTTAAGTTTTACAACGATATTTACTTATTTAAAGCTGAAACCAGCCTTTTAAAGTTGCAAGAAACTAAATGCAGAGCTTAATAGTGAATTTTGTGACACAGGTTCAATAGGTCATTAAAATGGGTGTCATCGTATGATATTTCTTAAAATGGGTGTCATCGTATGATATTTCGTATGATATTTTTAGGCGCGCGCTGAGCTTGGCGTTAGCTTTCATCGACCATCTATCAAGGACTCTGGTAATAAATGTTTATAAAAATAGTTAAGACGTTTTTGATCGCACTGTCTTGCATAATTACTCTAGGAGTTGTTAACGCTTATGTGTTCGTTCCTGACCTACAGCGACATGGCGAGATCGTGGCCTATCGAGGAGGCGGAAGCGCAGTTAATTATGAAAAACTAAATAAAACTGGCTGTACCGCCCTTTCAATAAAACCATCAAACATCAATTCTGTTGAAAACACACTAGAAGCCGTGGCTTCTTCCGTTGCAGCCGGAGTGAACGTAATTCATCTAAATGTTCACAGAACTCGTGATGATCAACTGGTTGTTTTTCATGACTGGACGTTAGATTGTGCTACAAACGGGTATGGGCCGGTACATAAAACATCGTTTGAGCAGTTGAAAAGTATTGATGCAGGATATGGATATACGTTTGATGATGGTGCGACTTTCCCATTTAGAGGAAAAGGTTTTAGGATTTCCAAGTTAGAGGCGTTTTACGAACGGTATCCAAAGCATGAGTTTTGGTTAAACCTAAAGGATAACGACATACGTTCATTCGAAACTCTATATGAGTATCTATCTGGCAAAAAATCTAGCCATATTGTAATTACCTCTTCAAAAGGTAAAGAGTGGTTTCGAAACAAGGATTCATCTTTACGGTTAGCAAGTGTTGGTAGTGTAAAGAGTTGCGGAATAGATTATCTTTTAGTTGGATGGGCGGGATTAGTTCCTGAGTCCTGTAGGAACACCATTCTTTTTATACCTCCCTCGATGACAAAGTATTTTTGGGGCTATCCTGAACGCCTTGCATCAAGATTACAGAGCTATGGTTCGGATGTTTATCTTTGGTCTCGACATGAATCGATCACTCAACCCTACGATGACGTTGTCGCATCGGGTATTGGAGTTATCACTAGTGATCTTGATTTTATGCGTGCAACACAAGCTAACAAATGCGTCAATCAGGACGCTCGCTAGCTCGCGCTTATTACGCGGGCGTTAAGTTTCCAAGGATACCATGTACAAGTTATGCAGAAACCCACCTTAAATTTCTTACTTTCAATGGCTTCAAACTATGCCTTAAGAAGTATAAGTAATGAGCAGTGTGTGTCATGGCAATTGCAAGAAAGCGTCAAGTCAGTTGGCTGATACGCGATATTAACACTGTATTTCATGTTGTGCGCGCAGGGCTTTTTTTATTAAGACCTTTTATTAAAAACACCGTCTAATGTTAAACTAACTAAAATTTAGCAACCTAATATGGCTATGTCTTTTTATCTTCCGTTACTTATCCCGCATTTTGAGCGTATAGCCATTGGCGAAACCCTAACTTCACTTTGGAGTGGCTGTGGTCAAATTGTGAAGTGCCAACTTGATGAGCAAGCCTGTGTGATTAAAGCGATTAAAGTACCCGATCACATTAATCATTCTAAAATTAAACAAAGTGCGTTTGCGCTTAACAGGAAACGTGGCTCTTACCACGTTGAATATACATTTTATCAGCAATTTAATCATAAACTGCCCAAGCAAGCGGCAGCTATTGAATGCATTAAAGCAATCAACAAAGGCGATGAGTTTGCCTTGGTGTTTAAAGATTTTTCAAAGCAGGGTTATATCCAAGCATCTAGCGAGAATATAAAAGCGATTTTAATGTGGTTGGCACATTTTCATGCCTTTCATTTAAATACAAAATTTGATGGTTTATGGCCGCAAGGAAGTTATTGGCATTTGGATACACGCCCTGATGAATTTAATAACTTACCTGAAAAGTCCGATATTAAACAGGCTGCTAATCAATTAAATAATGCGTTAAAGCAATGTGACTACCAAACGTTAATTCATGGTGATGCCAAGCTTGCTAATTTTGCAGCTAATAGCCAAGGGTATATACGCGGTTACGACTTTCAATATGTGGGTGCGGGTGTTGGGGTGGTAGATGTTATGTATTTTATGACCAGCTGTTTGGATGATTCTGAGCTTCACAAATACGCACAAACTTACCTCAACTATTATTTTAGCCAGTTTAAAAACGCACTCAGTCACTACCAACCAGCAGTGAATGCGGATGACGTTATTACACAATGGGCTCATTTATGGCCGGTGGCGTGGGCAGACTTTTATCGGTTTTTACTTGGGTGGAGCCCTGAGCACAAAAAAATTAACGGCTACATGCAAGCCCAAGTAAATAATTGGTTAGCCAGTAACAACTCATAAACACAAAAAGTTGAACAGTTATGGCTAAATTAAATATTTTGGCACGAACTATGAAATCAAGGCTAAAATTAACAGTCAAACGGCCTGTTTTAATATAAAATACGTCAAATTTTTTATCACTAGGTTTATTACTATGGCTATTCACGTTATTTCTCATCCCCTTGTTCAACATAAGTTAGGTTTAATGCGCGCGCATGGAATTAGCACGAAAAGTTTTCGTGAGTTGTGTTCAGAAGTGGGCACATTATTAACTTACGAAGCCACTAAAAACCTAGAATTAGAAGATAACGAAATTACAGGCTGGGACGGTAATAAACTTAAAGTTGAGCACATTAAGGGTAAAAAAATTACCGTGGTGCCAATTTTACGTGCGGGCCTTGGTATGATGGACGGCGTAATGTCGTTACTCCCAGCGGCTAAAGTGAGTGTAGTGGGTTTAGAGCGTAATGAAGAAACTCTTGAGCCAGTTCCCTACTTTGAAAAACTAGTGGGTAATATTGATGAGCGTTTAAGCTTAGTGATTGACCCAATGCTGGCTACTGGTGGTTCTATGATCGCCACCATCGATATGCTTAAAAAAGCAGGCTGTAAAGAAATTAAAGTAATTGTATTGGTTGCTGCACCTGAGGGCGTTGAAAAAACATTAGCCGCTCATCCTGATATTGAGATTTTTACTGCCTCAGTTGATAGCCATTTAAATGAAAAAGGTTACATCATCCCAGGGCTTGGCGATGCAGGTGACAAAATTTTCGGTACGGTTTACTAAGGTTTAGCAGTGCAAAATAATTCTACATTTTCTATAAAAACCATTTTAACCGGTGCCCAAATGCTGTTTGTTGCATTCGGTGCGCTGGTATTAGTGCCTATTTTAACCGGCCTCGATCCGAGTGTTGCCTTGTTTACCGCAGGTTTAGGTACTTTGTTGTTTCAATTTGTCACTAAAGGCCAAGTGCCTATCTTTTTAGCCTCGTCATTTGCGTTTATTGCACCCATTATTGCCTCAGTGCAAATGTGGGGCATACCCGCCACTATGGGCGGCTTAATGGCAGCGGGCTTTACTTATATGCTGTTGAGTTTATTGGTGAAGTTTAAAGGCACAAAAACCTTACATAAAATTTTGCCGCCAATTGTGGTCGGCCCAGTCATTATGGTGATTGGCCTAGCACTCGCGCCAGCTGCGGTTAATATGGCCATGGGTAAAAGTGGCGATGGTGGTACACAAATTATTGCCTACGATAGTGCCATTATTATCTCTATGTTCTCATTACTAGTCACTTTAGTGTTTGCCGTGTGGGGCAAAGGGGTATTTAAACTAATACCTATTTTAGCCGGTGTTGTTGCCGGTTACACGCTATCGTTATTTATGGGTGTAGTGCAGTTTGAAACAGTCAGTAATGCACAGTGGTTGGCAGTGCCTAACTTTGTACTGCCAGAGTTTAAATGGCAAGCCATTTTGTTTATGGTGCCGGTGGCAATTGCGCCTGCTATTGAACACATTGGTGACATGATGGCAATTAGCCAAGTTACAAAAAAAGACTATTTGAAAAAGCCAGGGCTACATCGCACTTTATTTGGTGATGGGTTAGCCACGTCTGCTGCGTCATTATTTGGCGGCCCACCTAACACCACTTACTCAGAGGTAACCGGTGCGGTAATGCTAACTAAAAACTTTAACCCTAAAGTGATGATGTGGACTGCCATTATTGCAATTTGTTTGGCGTTTGTGGCTAAAATGGGCGCGGGCTTGCAAACCATTCCGGTCCCTGTAATGGGTGGCATAATGATCTTATTATTTGGCTCTATTGCCGTTATTGGCTTAAATACCTTAGTTAAATCGGGCGATGACTTAAGTGAGCCTCGCAATTTAAGTATTGTGGCGCTTATTTTAATTTGCGGTATTGGTGGTATGCACATTGGTAGCAGCCAGTTCAGCCTTGAAGGTGTGAGCTTATGCGCTGTTTTAGGTATAGTATTAAATTTAGTATTCCCAAAAGCACAGAGCAACGAGAATTAAATTTGCACTGTGGTTAAAAATATTGCACCAAAAAAGCGCATTTTAAATGCGCTTTTTTTTTTAACCTACTAAAAAGTAACAATAAATAATATTGGTCTAGTAACTGCATTTCCTTATTCATACCCTATAGTTGAATTAGGGGTTGTTATATTGGAGGCCAATAGTGTGGATATAAATGCTTTTTTAGTAAAACATCAATTGCCGTTGAAATATCAATATATTAGTGAGCAGTATTTTTCTGTGATTGCTCAGGATATTTTAACCAGCAAAAAAAATGCGCCTTTATTTGTTGCCATCAACGGCTGCCAAGGCTCAGGAAAAACCACGCTTGGTGACTATTTAGTGACTTGGTTTGAGCAAAACACCCACCTAAATTGTGTTGCGCTCTCTATTGATGACTTTTATTTATCAACTCAAAAACGTCAGCAGTTAGCCCAAGATGTGCATTGTTTATTCGCCACTAGAGGTGTACCGGGTACACATGATGTTGCGTTGATGGATAACACCATTAGCCGTTTATTAAATGCAGAAGTAAATGTACCGCTGCCACGTTTTGACAAGCAACAAGATGAACCGGTAGCAACAAACAAATGGTTAACCAATAGTCAGCCGGTCGATATTGTTATTTTAGAAGGGTGGTGTGTAGCCAGTGAACCACAGCAGCCTTTTACTTTAGTTGAGCCTATTAATGAGCTAGAAAAATCATACGATCAACAAGGGTTGTGGCGTCGCTGTATTAACAGCTGTTTAGCCAATGAATATAAAACCGTTTTTGATAAAATCGACTACACAATAATGCTCAAAGCCCCAAGTTTTGATGATGTGTTTGCCTGGCGACAAGAGCAAGAGCACAAGTTAATTGCCAAACAAGGGCAGGGCGCAGGCACTATGACCGATGAGCAGTTATTGTGGTTTATTGCTCATTTTGAACGCATCACTCGTGAAAACCTCAATACCCTCAGTGCTAAAGCAAATGCACTTATAGAGCTTGATAGTAATCGTGATGTAACTGCGATGGTGCTTACGAACGATAGTATTGGTCAGCCCATTATTTTTACCGATTTAGATGGCACATTGCTCAATCACAGTGATTACAACACCGATGCGGTAGATACCTTACTACAAGAGCTGCAATACAGTGGTGTACCCGTGGTATTTAATACCAGTAAAACATTTAGTGAAGTAGTGGCACTGCAACAAGCGCTCAATATTAAACAGCCTTTTATTGTTGAAAATGGCTCGGCTGTTTATATTCCTAAAAATTATTTTAGTCTCAGACCCATTGGCTGCAGCGAATACCAAGGCTATTGGTGTTATTCATTTGCGGCACCCATTAGCAATTTATGGGCTGATTTAACACACTTAAAAAAAGACTACGGCGATCAATATAGTTTATTCAGTGAGTTATCGTGTGAGCAGGTAATGCACATCACTGGGTTAAACGCGATACAGGCGGCGCAAGCACAGAATCGTCAATATTCAGATCCGCTCTGCTGGCATGGCGAAGAGCACAAACTCAACGAATTTATAAACGCAATAACAGTGTACGGCTACGACGTTAAAGTAGGCGGGCGCTTTATTCACATTGGTAAAAATACCGATAAAAGCATGGCGCAGCAATGGCTAGTGAAACAGTTTACTGCGCAGTTTACTAAGCCGCTAAGCATTATTGCGCTTGGGGATAGTGATAACGATAAGCAAATGCTCGAAGAGGCAGATATTGCCATTATTATTGCCAATCCAGAGAGCAAAAAGCCGGTTAAATTAACCCATAACAAAGCGCGTTATTCTCAGTTGCCGGCACCGCTAGGCTGGGTTGAAGAAATTACAGCACTACCTTGTATTAACAGCATTTTATTTAGGTTCTGAGGAGCATAGTTTACATGGCTGATTTTTATCAAAATGGCATCATTACAACGTTACATAATATTGCCAACAGACCCGTAGACGATTTAGAAAAAGAGTTGCTGAGTTTTAGTAAGCAGCGACCCATGGGGCTTATTTTGCCCTCATTATTTAGTGAGTTAGAAGGCCCCGCGCTACAAAATATTGTTAAAGAGCTGCAAAAAGTACCTTATTTATCACAAATTACCATAGGCTTAGACAGAGCCGACGAAAGCCAATATCGTTATGCACTTAACTTTTTTAAATCGCTCGATCAAAATCATAAAGTGTTGTGGAACGATGGCCCCCGTTTGCAGGCGCTCGATAAAGAGCTCCAAGCCTTAGGTGTGGCGCCACGCGAGCTTGGTAAAGGGCGTAATGTGTGGTATTGCATGGGGTATAAATTAGCCACCGCTGAGGTTGAGTCAATAGCACTACATGATTGCGATATTTTAACTTATGACCGAGGCTTATTAGCGCGATTAATTTACCCTGTTGCACATCCTCGATTTAACTATGAGTTTTGTAAAGGCTTTTACCCGCGCACCGCCAATGGAAAAATAAATGGTCGAGTATCGCGTTTACTAGTTACCCCGTTATTGCGCTCGTTTAAAACCATTTTAGGCAGCAGAGACTACCTTGAGTACATGGACTCGTTTCGTTACCCATTAGCCGGTGAATTTTCGTTTAGGCGTGATGTATTAAACGATATTCGTATTCCTAGTGACTGGGGGTTAGAAATTGGCGTATTAAGTGAAATGTACCGTAATTACTCCCATAACCGCTTATGCCAAGTTGATATTGCCGACAACTACGATCATAAACATCAGGAATTATCGCTCGACGACCAAACCGCTGGCCTTTCTAAAATGTCGATTGATATCACCAAAGCACTATTTAGAAAGTTAGCGACTCAGGGGGTTACCTTTACCAGCGAAACTATACGTTCATTAAAGGCCACATATTACCGCATTGGTTTAGATTTTATTGAAACCTATCACAATGATGCACTAATGAACGGTTTAACCCTTGATATTCACCAAGAAGAAAAAGCCGTTGAAATGTTTGCGCAAAATATCATGAATGCCGGTCAGCACTTTTTAGAAAACCCAATGGAAGCCCCCTTTGTGCCAAGTTGGAACCGTGTGGCCTCGGCAATGCCTGACGTACTTGAGCGTTTAAAAGAAGCCGTTGAGCTAGATAACGAGCAATACAGTTAACATCATTAAAAGAGGCGCTTGTGAGTATAGTTAAAGAACAGTTTTTTCAACGAGTTGAACAACATTTACATGCTATTTATCAAGATGTTGAATTACCGATAGCAATAAGCGAATTGACTGAAGAATTGATCACCTTAATTCTAGGTGATAACCCACTTCGCGATCCCACGCCACACACTAACCGCTGGGATGAACAAGATGTTGTGCTAATAGCCTATGGCGATTCGATAATAAACCATGAAGACAGTGAGTTAGCCGTTGGGACTCCCTTAGAAGCCCCGTTAAAAACCTTGCATCGCTTTATAAAAGAGCAGTGCGATCATCAGCTTAATGCACTGCACATTTTACCCTTTTATCCGTATAGCTCAGATGAAGGGTTTGCGGTAATGAACTATGCACACGTTAATGAAGCGCTGGGCGACTGGCAAGACATTAACGCGATTGCCAACGATGTAAAGTTAATGGCTGACTTAGTCATTAATCATTGCTCTAGTCGAAGTATTTGGTTTGAAAACTTTTTAACCGACACACACCCCGGAAAAGATTACTTTAAAACAGCCAGTTTAACTGACGATTTAAGCCAAGTTGTTCGTCCTCGTACGTCGCCACTATTAAATACGGTAACAACAACTAGTGGTGAAAAACATGTATGGTGCACATTTAGTCATGATCAAGTGGATTTTGATTTTGAAAATCCCGAGGTGTTAAAAGAGTTTGTCGGCATTATTCGCCACTATTTAGATAACGGTATTCGCTTGTTTCGCCTTGATGCCGTGGCCTTTTTATGGAAACAGCTTAATACCAGTTGTATAAACTTACCGCAAACCCATGAAGTGGTGCGTTTACTGCGAACGCTGATTGAGCATGCTGAGCCTAGTGTGGTTATTATTACCGAGACCAACATTCCCAATCAAGAAAACCTATCTTACTTTGGTAATGCCAACGAAGCCCATGCAATTTATAACTTTGCCTTACCGCCGTTGTTATTGCACACTTTACTTAGTGGTGATAGTACCGCGCTTAAGCACTGGGTGATGAGCATGCCGCCAGCGCAAAACGGTACCGCATATTTTAATTTTATAGCCTCTCATGATGGCATTGGTTTGAGGCCAATTGAAGGCTTATTACAACCGAGTGAAGTTGCTTCGTTAGTAAGTACGACCATGCAATTTGGGGGGCGTGTTTCAATGCGCACCAGTCTCGATGGTACACATACCCCCTATGAGCTAAATATTGCCTTGTTTGATGCCTTACAAGGTACGCATAATGGCGCAGATAAATATGGCCTTGAGCGTTTTTTGTGTGCCCATGCCATTATGTTTGCAATGGAAGGAATACCGGGGCTATATATACATAGCTTACTTGGTACAACTAATGACTATGAGCGTTTTGAAAATTCGCAGCACAATCGCGCAATTAATCGTCATCGCTGGCAAGAATCAAAATTGTTAGCGGCAATTGAAGAAAAATACAGCCATCACCACCAGGTGTTCAAGGGAATAAAACAGTTATTAGCAGTGCGTAAAAGGCAAGTAGCATTCCATCCTAATGCCACACAATTTACTTTGCACTTAGGAGAGGGGTTATTTGGTTTTTGGCGACAAAGTATAGACCGCCAACAAAGCATTTTTTGTGTTTATAATATTAGCAGTCAGCCACAAAGCTTAACCCTAGCCGATTTAAACTTAATAAATACTCAGCAATGGGTTGAGCTGCTCTCTAAAACAGTGCTGGATGAAGAGCTTAAAACTATGCAATTAGCACCGTATCAAACACTCTGGTTATCTAATAGAGCATAAATAACGACGTTTAAAGTAATCAATGTAACTGTAAAGGGGCTTTACAGTTACATTACTCAAGCGCGAGTAGTAAGTTTTCTATAGTAAATTCAACTTTGTCTGGGCGGGTTTTACTAAACTGCGAAAAGTCTATTTCGGCTAGGTTATTCGCATTAATTGCATTATATAAAGGCTTATTTGTATCGTTGAGTGGCTGAAAAATATCATTAGTGCTGTGAAAAAGTGGCCAACGCTTTAAATCAGTATGGTTATCAAATAAGTTTATAATTGCATGAGCCCCTAATAAAACATGACCTCCTATAGATACATCAAGCTCTGAACCAGTATTAGGTGGAACCTCCCAGTTAATACCGCCCACAATAACCTGTGATTGTATGTTTAGCTGTTTTAATGCCCTTTTTGCGCCAAACGCAATCGCGTCATTCGCACACCAAATAATGTTAATTTCAGGGACTTGCTGCATATACGCCAAGGTTTTTGTAAACCCTTCTTGTTCAGACCAATTGGCAACCTCTTTACCGGTTAAGGTGACTTGCGGTGTTTGCGTTAAAAAATCCATTAACCCTTGAGTGCGCATAATAGAAGCAGGCGTTGCATAGTCGCCTAATAACGCCAATATATGTGCGCTAGTTGTTGTTTTATTGGTAAACTTTTTATAAAGCTGCTGCATCAATGATTTACCTGCAACGCGATTATTTGGGGTAATACTGCCGATCACATTGACGCCATTTTTTTGCAATTGCTCGAGAGACGCAGGGGAAGGGCGATTTAATAAAAAATAAATGGGAACATTGTTACTGTTTATTTTAGATAGGTATTGGCTGGTGACATTTTTTTCGTTTACCAATAACAGGTAATCAGGCTTATCGTTAATGGCCTGCTGGATCAGCTCTTTCATTAAAATATGATTTCGATTGGCGTATTTTATAGTTAATGTCACATCTAAATCTGTGGCAGCATTTTGCATAATTTTAGAAACATGAAACCAAAAATCACCGGTTTTATTGCTATTAGCTTCAGTTGAATTTGAAAAGCCAGGATTGATGAATATGATCTCTAAGGCATTAATACTGTAACTACTGAATAGCAGGCAGGAAAAAGTTATCAGGCGGTGTAATTTAAACAAAGGCATATGTTTCTCTATATATTTTATAAAGCTCGATTTTTATCTTGCTAACTAGCTCCGTGGTGACATCTAAGCGTTATGCTATATAATACCCTAGTAAGTTTACCATGTATGCAGCAATTAATTTTTTTAGGATTTATGAATGAAAGCAGTTTTATTGTTAATAGTATTACTCTTTAGTCAAACAGTTGCCGCTAATGACGTAAGTGATTTAGAAAAGACCATGAAAAATATAGGGCTGGCTTATAAACAAAGTGTTGAAGCAACCCAACTTAAAGAATTTAATGGTGCTATCGATGAATTTATTGGATTGATAGAGCAAGGTAAGAAAGCCAAATTTTATAAAGAAGCTGAGAAGTCGGTGCAAGGGCTCGATAAAGTACTTGTTCAAGCCCAGTTAGCCAAAAAAGTAGCGAATGAGCAGGGACTCGAAGCTGCAAAAAAACCACTTAAAGCTATCGATAATTTACGCAAAAAATATCATAAATTACATGAGCCTCCAGGCTTTTTTGAATTACTGTTTGGAAAATAAGGATTAGCAATGGAAATTTCAGTTTCAATGTTAGAAGGTCAAAAGTTGAGTGCTAAGTTTGGTGAGCATGAGGTGATAAGCGATCAAAGCATAAACGCTGGTGGTGGGGCAGAGCACCCAGAGCCGTTTGACTACTTTTTGGTTAGCATGGTTTTGTGCGCTGGTTTTTATGCGCGTAAATTTTGTCAGCAAAGAGAGATCTCAACCGACGGCATGACGCTGACACAAAATAACGAAAATGTAGATGAAAACGGTAAGAAGCTTTTTTCAATCGAAATTGGCTTGCCAGAAGGTTTCCCCGAAAAATATAAAAAAGCACTTATTGCTGCTGTAAATACATGTACCGTGAAAAAGGTTATTCAGGCAGTGCCTGAGTTTTCTGTTGAAGTAAAGTAAATACCCTTTAACAATAATGCCGAGTATAAACTCGGCATTATTATTTATCCCACTATTTTTTCTTCATACCCTGCACGGCTTTAAATCTAGGGTTGTTTTTACATATCACGAATACTCGCCCTTTGCGCTTTACAATTTGACAACCTGGTCGTTGTTTTGCACTTTTTAATGAACTTAATACTTTCATTTGCTTTCCTTTTTAGCTGTAGAGAGGTTTTTAAAGCGACGATTAAATTGCGCAACGCGGCCATCAGTAGCAAGTGTTTTTTGTTTTCCGGTATAAAATGGGTGTGAGTCAGATGAAACATCAATAGGCACATAGGGATATGTATTACCGTCTATTTCGATAGTGCGATTGGTTTTAATGGTTGAACCAATAATAAAGTAAGAATCAGCTGCAGTATCATGAAAAGCAACCACATGGTAATCAGGGTGAATATTGGGCTTCATTAAACGCCTTTAATGTTATGTGATAGTATATCACTTAATTTAACGTATTTATTTTCCCTTTGCAAATCATTTTAAATAGCCTTAAACGCAGCGTAATTGCTACGTAATTGCTGCGTATTTGCACAAAGCAGTCAAAAAATAAGCACTTAGATCAAAAGTACTAGCTATTAGTATTTAGGCTGCTATAACTAGTCTCAGCAAAAAAAAATAATAAAAATTTAATAACGTTAATAGAGGTAGTTTTATGAGTGACGCTCAGGCACAACAAGACCAAATCGACCAAGGAGTCATGGATACTCTTAGGGAGCGCGATCATAGTGTATTGGCAAAACAAGTTGACTCACTCGCATGTACTCATAACGATATCATTGAATTACTTGCTCATTATTTAGCATTAAGCGAACAAGACGATGATGAGTTATTTGACGATTGGTTTGACTCGCTTTCAAAAGAGCAACACACCGTATTAAAAGTATTTGAAGTTTATCGCGGGCAGTATGAGCACCAAAACTAATCCGTTTGGTTGTAATAGCCATTTTATTAAGATGATGCTGGCTGCCAAGTATGTAATTTAATGTTAACAAAGGTGTGTGTTTTTATACCTAAGTAAAATATAAAATCACACTTTTTTAAGACAATAGTATGTAGTTTTTCTCTTGATTATCTTTCATATAACTAATTGATGTATAAAGCTTTGTAATGAGTTACACTTATTTGTATAAACAGTAGCCTCACTATGTTTAATAAATGCACTCCTTTTATTAGGTGAACAAAGAAAAGGATCATTCTAATGCCGCACTTAAATGAAATACGCAAAAGAAACAACGTCAAAATAATTGGCAAGGGTGATAAAACCTTAGTGTTGGCTCACGGCTTTGGCTGTGACCAAAATATGTGGCGATTTATTATTCCTGCCCTTGAACAACATTTTACTTTAGTGCTGTTTGATTATGTAGGCTCAGGTAACTCTGATGTGGCTAAATATAATAAACAGCGCTACTCAACCCTTGATGGGTATGCCAAAGACGTACTAGAAATATGTGCCGCACTTGAACTTACCGATATTACATTTATAGGCCACTCTGTTAGCGCAACAATTGGTGCACTTGCTGCCATTGAGCAACCAGAGTTATTTGCTCAGCTTGTTATGGTTTGCCCCTCACCGTGTTTTTTAAATTTACCCCCTGATTATTTTGGCGGATTTGAAAAACAAGATTTGCACGAACTACTAAACCTAATGGATAAAAATTACATTGGCTGGGCCAATTACTTAGCGCCTTTGGTTATGGGGAGTTCTCATCCTGATGAATTTATAGCGGAACTATCGGGAAGTTTTTGCTCAACCGATCCCCTTATTGCAAAAACCTTTGCAGAAGCCACGTTTTTATCCGACTACCGTTTTATACTTGAACATATAAAACAGCCTACTTTAATTTTACAAAGTGAAAATGATGCTTTAGCCGCGCCTTCTGTTGGGGAGTTTGTAGCGAATGAAATTTCAAATGCAACACTTAAGGTTATTAGTGCGCATGGCCACTGTATACATATGACGCACCCAGAAACAGTCAGACGTTTAATTTTTGATTTTGTGAGTTAGCCACATGTCACTTAATAAAGTAGATGAAAAACTTGCTGATTATTCCGCAGATCACTTTTTAAATGGTGCATTAGTGACAAATGCAGATAACATTATTGTTTATGCAAATACTTATTTTCAAAAGGAATTACAGTGGAATACTAATGAGCTTATTGGCAAGTCGGTTGATAAAATTATAACTAAATCATCAAAAATATTTTTACAAAGTTATGTGTTTCCTACCTTACTGCACGAAAAGCAATGCCAAGAAATGCAGTTAATTATGCTCAGTGCTCAAGGGGAGCGTATGGCGGTTACCGTTAATGCTCAGCTTGATGAAAAGGACTATATATACTGGAGCTTTTTTAACGCGACTCAGCGAGATAAGCTTTACGACGAGCTGATTAAAACACGGGAAAAGTTAGAAGCGCAAACTGAACGCTTACAATCTTTAGCGTCTACCGATGAGTTAACCAACTTATTAAATAGAAGAGAGATGAATTACCGCAGCGTGCTGTTACTCGAACAGGCTATGCGATCAAAGCAGTCGGTTGCATTATTAATTATCGATATTGATAATTTTAAAGTCGTTAATGATACCTTTGGGCATTTAGAAGGGGATCGGGTTTTAAAAGAGTTGGGGCAACGTCTTAAACATTTTGGTCGACAAACCGACCTTATTTCTCGTTATGGCGGTGAAGAGTTTTTAATTATGCTGCCAGATACAAATAAAGCAGATACTTTGTTATTTTGCCAAAGGCTGCATTTATTAATTGCTGAGATTAAAGTAGGTAATCGCCCAGTAACCGCCAGTATTGGGGTAAGTTTAAGTCGTGCGAAAACGACGTTTACTGATTTATTTGCTCAAGCCGATAATGCGGTATATGAAGCCAAAGAGCGCGGAAAAAACAGAACCCAATTATACGATAACCCCTAACTAAATAGAGGTAAACTCAACAAGGTATTGAGTTGAGCTTACCCAAAAGATGGCAGTTATAGTTGGTATTATTGCTCTACACAATTATTTTTTGCGAATGGCGATGCCAATACGGTATCGGGGTGCCAAATTCTATCCCATATTTTAGGTAAGTTGTTTAAGTTGGGTCTTTGACTTATTTTTTCAAAATTACCGACACTGATTGCTGAGCCATCTTTCTGACCGACAACAAAATTAAACACATAGGCACACTCCATGCCCATGCGTAAATCAGAGAGAATAACTTTGTCTTGCTGCTCGCGAACGGAATAAAACCCTTTTGTAAACCACTGCAAGCGTTTAACACCCCATTCATTTTTAATCTCGTTTAGCAAAGAAGGGGTTGTTTGGTATGCATTTAAGGTAACCTCGTTGGGTGTATCAAACACCGATGCATAGCCTTCATAATATCTCCCATCCGACATAACAACCACCCGCCAAAGCAAAGTAGTAAATGGTGCTGGTGTGCTAATGTATTCATTGACTGTGATGCCTCTGTTTTGCAGCGCAGTGTTGACTTTATCGCCAATATTGAGTTTAAACACAAAGGCAAGGCATAAATACGCTGTGCTTAGGCTAAGTGTAATTGCATTAATTTTATAGGCTTTACTTGTGCTTATTTTAGGTAATAAAGTAAAAGCTAAACCAATTAATAACGGCAAGGTGTAAAGGGGATCAATAATAAACATGCTGGATACCGCAAAAGGGTATTCACTTAAGGGCCACATTAGCTGAGTACCATAAACGGTGAGTGAATCTAATAAAGCATGTGTTGATAAGCACAAAAAAACCAACCAAAACCAACGAACTTTACAAGCCTGCATGCCTGTGTGTATTTTTAATATTAGCCATACAATTAGCGGGCTTATTAATAAATGCACAAATAAAGAATGGCTAAAACCGCGATGATAGGTAAATGCCTCTACACTACCGCCATAGGGTAAAAACACATCTAAATCGGGTAAAGTGCCTAAAATAGCGCCCCACGCAACGGCTTTTCTACCTACTTTATTGCCTAGTACCGCGTAGCCTACGGCACTGCCTAATGCGACTTGTGTTAAAGAATCCATACTACCTCATCCAAATAATGCAACTGCAGTGTTTATACTCAGCTTAATCTTAAAACCGTCAATAATGTAAATTATTTCATTAAGTTGCTCTTTAAACTCAATTTAAAAGCGATTTATAAACTTAGTCGCGGTTGTATAAAATCTAAAAACGCTACGATACGGGAAGAAACCGCCCCATTTTTGTAATAAACGCCATAAATAGACTCTCGGCTATTTGGGCTACTCACGCTGTGGGGTAAAACTTCTATTAATCGTTTTTTGGCTAAATCTTCTGCAATCATAAATTGTGAGAGAAGTGCTATGCCTTGATCAGCAATACATAAATGCCTAATGGTTTCGCCGCTGCTAGCCCTTAAATCAAAGTGCAGCGATTGCTCATGCTTCAAGGGCCATTGATTAAGACTATTGGGCTCACTGAAACCAATTAGGTTATGGTTTTTAAGATCTGAAACTTGCTGTAACGGTGGCGCATTTTTTAAATAATCAGCGCTTGCGACCAATTTTAATTTACTTTGGCCTAATTTACGCGCGTGTAGGTTTGAATCTTTTAAGTCTCCAATGCGAATAGCTAAATCTGTTTTGCGCTCAAGTAAATCAATAATATTGTCGTGGGAGGTAATATCGAGCGTGATTTGCGGGTATTGCTCTTTAAACTCATTAACTAGTGGCGCTAGTTGATGCAAAACAAAAGGGCTTGCTGCATCTATACGTAAGTGCCCGCTAGGTGCTTGCTTTAGTAGCTTTATTGTTTCTTCCCCTAAGAGCAGCGTGTTTAAAGCCTTTCGCGCATATTCTATGTATATATGTCCTTCCTCGGTCAGTTCTAAACGCCGAGTTGTTCTGTTTAATAATGTGCAGTTTAGCCTGTTTTCAAGGCGAGATAGCGCTCTTGAAACCTTAGCTACATTTAAATCAAGTAAACTAGCCGCACCGGAAAAACTGCCACAATCCACAATGGTAATAAACATTTCTAGATCTTCAGTTTTAGCTTGAACAGGCATAAATTCACTCATTTATATTTGCAAAATAAACAAAAGTATTTTGCCATTTATGCTATTTATTGCAAAGGGGTTTTTACACACACTATGCATCTATTTAAAAAATGAGGATGTATTTATGCCATTGGCTTTATGGGCGCTTACCTTGAGCGCATTTGCAATTGGAACAACCGAGTTTGTTATAGTGGGTTTAGTGCCAACTATTGCAAACGATTTAGGCGTGAGCTTACCATCAGCAGGCTTACTAGTGAGCTTATATGCAGTTGGTGTAGCTATTGGCGCACCGGTACTCACTGCATTAACGGGGCGCTGGAACCGAAAAGTGGTACTTATAAGCCTTATGGGCTTATTTGTTATGGGTAATTTATTAGCTTGGCAAGCGCCGAGTTACGAAACACTAATACTGGCGCGCATACTAACTGGCTTAGCTCACGGTGTATTTTTCTCTATTGGCTCAATGATAGCAACAAGCTTGGTAAGTAAAGACAAAGAGGCGAGCGCTATCGCAATTATGTTTACCGGCCTTACGGTAGCGCTTGTAACGGGTGTGCCATTAGGAACATGGATTGGCCAGCACTTTGGCTGGCGTGCAACTTTTTTAGTGGTTTCGGCATTAGGTTTAATTGCGCTAATTGGCAGCGCTATTTTAGTACCAAAAAACTTAAAGCAGTCTATTCCGGCGACGTTTAAAGAGCAGCTACAGGTTATTGTTAAGCCGCGCTTATTGCTCGTTTATTTAATGACTATATTAGGCTACGGCGGTACGTTCACCGCGTTTACTTACTTAGCGCCTATATTAGAGCAGCAAACTGGCTTTGCACCATCCGCTATTGGTTTAATAATGCTGGTTTATGGTGTGTCGGTGGCTGTTGGTAATATATGGGGCGGAAAATTAGCCGACAAGCGAGGCCCAATTAGCGCACTGAGTATTATATTTAGCGCGTTAACAATTATTTTATTGGCTTTCACCTTTACTATGGAATCAAAAGTAGCCGCGGTGCTGACTATTTTAATATGGGGGGCATTTGCATTTGGTAATGTACCAGGATTGCAGCTTTATGTAGTAAAACAGGCAAAAAAGCACACTCCTAATGCGGTAGATGTCGCATCGGGCTTAAACATCGCAGCGTTTAATATTGGAATAGCCTTAGGCTCTGTTACAGGGGGGCTTGTAGTCGAGCATATGGAACTAAAAGATACCGCATGGATTGGGGCCGTTGTTTCATTACTGGCTTTAATAGTCACTCGATACAGTGGCAGGCTAGATAAACATAATGTTCAGGCTAAATAAAGCCGAACTCATATAGGTTAGTCTTGAAATAAAAATGAATGGCCTCAGTGTTTATATGAGGTCAAAATTTTAAATCAAAAAAATAATCGGTGTATTTAGTAAACGCGACGTTTGAATTTTAAACCAATTATTTAATAAGGATAAAGCTATGACACAACGTGTAATTGAAATGCCAGACTTAGGTATGGGTACTTTTCGTTTAGAAGGTAAAACTGCTTATGAATCTGTAAAAATGGCGTTAGAAGTAGGATTTCGTCATATTGATACCGCGCAAATTTATGGTAACGAAGAACAAGTTGGCCAAGCTATTAAAGACAGTAATATCCCCAGAGATGAATTATTTATTACCACCAAAGTATGGAACAATAGACTCAATAAAAACGACTTTATCGCAAGTGTAGAAAAGTCATTAGAAAAGCTGCAAGTTGACTCGGTTGATTTATTGCTAGTTCACTGGCCTGCACCATCAAACAATGAGCCTATGAGCGAATACCTGACTGAGCTACTAAAAGCTAAAAAGTTAGGGTTAACTAAACATATTGGCGTATCAAACTTCACTATTGCGAACTTAAAAGAAGCGATGCAAACGTTAGACTCGCGTGAAATATTTACTAACCAAGTAGAAGTGCATCCTTATTTAACCAACACCAAGCTGCGCGCCTTTTGTGCTCAGCATGACATACATGTAACAGCCTATATGCCGTTTGTGGTTGGTAAAGTGTTGAACGATCAAACCATTATAGATATTGCCAATAAACACGATGCAACGCCAGCGCAAGTGGTTATTGCATGGGAAAATGCAAATGGCATGACCACCATTCCATCATCGACCAAGCGTAAAAACTTAGAAGATAACTTTAACGACAAAGTTAAACTTGATGATGAAGACATAGCGCGTATAGATGGCCTTGATTGCAACGACCGCCAAGCAACGCCAGACTTTGCACCGCAGTGGGATCAATAACCAAAGAGCTAAAGCTAAAACAGGTGCAGTAAAGCTGCACCTTTATTTTTTAAACAAGGAACACCCATGTTAACGGTAATTGCCACACTATCGAGTGAAAATAGCGATGCAGATCGCCTTTTAACCGAGCTCGAAAACTTACAACAGACCTCGCGCCAAGAAGTAGGCTGCTTGCGTTACGAGCTATCAGTTAAAAACGATGCTGAGCAAACCATCTATTTAGTGAGTGAGCAATGGGCGTCTACTGAGCATTTTGAAGCCCATAAAAACGCACCACACTTTAAAGCCTTTGGTGATGCAGTAGGTACATTTATTACCTCTACCAATATTGATGTATATAAAACCATTGGTTAAATGACTCTCAGTTAATAGAAAAGCAGGAGCTGTAACTTTATTTAATCGATAAATCGTATTTTAAAATAAGGGCATCAATATAGCGGCTACGTAATGTAAGTTGCTTTTCGTGATCGGCGCCATGGCTAAGGGCTTTATTTAAAAGCTTCATGGCGGGGTGAATACGGGCGCGCTCATCCTTATCTAAACTGGCTTTACTGCGCAGTTCGGTTATATCGTCCACTAATAATCTGCCAATATCCACAGCCACAATTTCATCAATTAAGCCATTTTGGGTGAGCACCCCATATTTGCTGCATAAAAACTGTTGCCACACTTGCTGTAAATGTTCTTCTATTTCACAGCCAAACAATTCTTCGTTAAATATAAAGCCTTGCTGTGCAAGCTTAGCTAAGCATTGGGTATAGTACTGAGCAAACAAATTAAACGCCTGATTAGATGACTCAATTTTTTGCTTTATAACTCCTTGACCCCAGTTTACGCAGCCACGGGGATAGTAATCGTCGTATTCTTCACATTCATACAAGCCTGAATAAGAGCTGCAACTCATCTGGTTTTTAATGCAATAACTGGGTTTAGGGAAAATGCTTTGCGCTTGCCAATCTTCAAGAGTTTCAGTGTCTATGTTGAGTGCTTGGCATAACTCATCAGTGTGATAAAAGTGAGTGCTTAAATAGTCAGATAAACGCATAGTGGCTCGCTTAATAGTAAAAAACAAAATACTGTTTATTTATACAGTTGTTTATTTTGTATCATCAAACTCAATAACACAAGCCATTTTATAATTAAATACTGGCTATCACTGCAAATAGCGCGGTAAATATGGTACAAATAGGCCAAGTATTAATAACAATGATTTTTTTATGCGCACCCTAGAACAAATTAAACAAGCAAGCCTTATTACTGCAATTAAAACACCTTACTTAGCCAATGGTGAGATCGATCTTGCAAAGTATGATGAACTCGTTGAAATACAAATTGCAGCGGGTGTTGACGGCATAGTTGTTGGTGGCACCACCGGTGAAGGCCAGTTAATGAACTGGGAAGAGCACTTAATGCTAATTGCGCACAGTGCCAATAAATTTGGTGATAAATTACTGATTGTAGGTAACACCGGCAGTAATAATACGCGCGAAGCAATTAAAGCAACAAAATATGGTTTTGCCAGCGGCATGCATGCCTCATTGCAAATTAATCCTTACTACGGGCGCACATCTATTGCGGGTGTTAAAGAGCACTTTAAACGTGTGCTTGATATTGGTCCGGCGTTTATTTACAACGTAGCAGGGCGCACAGGTCAAGACCTCACCCCTGATATTATTGAACCACTAGCACAGCATGAGCACTTTATTGGTGTTAAAGAATGTGGTGGCAATGAGCGTATAGCGCACTATGAACAACAAGGTATTGCGTGTTGGTCTGGTAATGATGACGAAGCACACGATGCACGCCATACTCATAAAGCACATGGCGTTATTTCAGTTACGTCTAACCTGATCCCAGGGTTGTTCCGTCAATTAATGGATAGCAAAAATGATGCGCTTAATAACTCATTACAACCATTAATGAACTGGCTGTTTTGCGAGCCAAACCCAATTGCGATTAACACCGCGATGATCATGACAGGTGCGGTTAACCCAGTGTTTAGAATGCCTTACGTGCCGCTCAACGATGAGCAACAGCAACAAGGTGAAACGCTGATTAATCAGCTTAATGAGCAAGATTTTGTCGGTAGCCGAGCGCAGTGTGTGGATATTAGTAAAGTTTTGATTTTATCTTAAATTCTTAAAGTCTTTATTAGACACATTTTTAAAGCAGCCTACTGTAAACTCAGAGGCTGCTTTTTATATCACTGCCAATAGTAGTTGAGTTTAAGCTGCCACATAGCGGAATTAGCATGAGTGACCGCTAATCGAATATCAATATCTTGGCTAATAGGCACTGCCAGTTCTAGTTTGGTTTGCGCTGGGTTTTTAGCATTTAAGAATGACTTTTCATAGGATGCTCTGAGCTTATATCCCACCTATCTCACTTTGGCTATTTTTTACTAAAATACTTAGCACACTAAAAAAGGCCAGTTCCAGATTCAATAGGAATATTTGACATATTGAACTGCTTAACAACATTATTTTCATCAAATAACATTACTAGCTCACTACGTGTGCCTTCTGATTTTGTACTAGCTAAACCATAGGCAAATAAGATAGAGCCAACTGTTTCAACCGTAAATGCTGAAGTATTATCATAACGATACTTCCATATTGATAGTCCACCATCTGTATAGCTCGTCTTATACGGGCTTCCAAATTCTATACGTATTTCTTGCTGAGTTGTTTTACCTTTTATTATTTTTGCACTGGCATCTACTTCTGTTAAATCTTCCATTGACGGGTTACCGCTATTTGCACAACCACTTACCGTAATGATTGAACAAAGGATTAAACCCCAAGCGAGTATTTTTTCACTATATAACTCAATTTATTTAAATTTCTAGTCAAAAACTAACATAGGCATACCTACCCAAATTGTAAATCAAAATTTTAATCCTTAATCAAGTACAAAAGCCTTCTATTGATTAACTTTATTTAGAATAGCCATTGTAGGAAATAGCTAATTACCCTGCATTTTATAAATTAGCGGTTTCTGGTGTTTAAAACTAACTGTTTAAGCGATTTTACTGTATAATTTGCGACCCTTGATAATGTGGCCGCAGGTTATACAGCAATGAATTTTAAATCTTTTAGTTTTGCCCCTGAACTAATTCAGGCGTTAGACGAACTTAATTACCACACCCTTACGCCCATTCAGCGCGCAGCTATTCCGGCTGTTCGTAAAGGTAAAGACGTTTTAGCAAGTGCACAAACCGGTACAGGTAAAACCGCTGCCTTTGCACTCCCTATTATCCAAAAGTTATTTGAGTCAGATAGCAGTACTACGAATGCGCCAAGCGCCTTAGTCCTTGCGCCTACGCGAGAGCTTGCAGAGCAAATAGCGAATAACTTTAAAGACTTTGCTAAGTACACTTCGCTAAAAGTAGTGAGTTTATTTGGTGGTGTTAATACCGCAGGACAAGAAATTGCACTCAAAGAAGGTGTGGATATTGTAGTAGCAACACCAGGGCGTTTACTTGATCATATTCGTTTGGGTAACTTAAGCCTTGCCCAAGTAAAACATTTAGTCCTTGATGAAGCTGACCGTATGCTCGATATGGGCTTTATTAATGACATGCAAAGCGTAATAAAAAGCTGTGCTGATGAGCGTCAAATCTTATTGTTTTCAGCAACTTTCCCAGCAGCAATTAAACAATTTGCCTCTAAAGTGCTAAAGCAACCTGAAATTGTGCGTGTTGATCAAACTAACAGCACCGCAAGCACAGTACAACACGTGGTTTACCCGGTAGAAGAGCGCCGTAAGCAAGAGTTACTTTCTGAGCTAATTGGTAAGAAAAACTGGCAGCAAGTGCTGGTGTTTGTAAACATGAAAGAAACCGCAGATGAGCTAGTTACTGAGCTTAACCTAGACGGTATCCCAGCGGCAGTGTGTCATGGTGATAAATCGCAGGGTAACCGTCGTCGTGCGTTACGTGAATTCAAAGAAGGCAAAGTACGCGTGCTCGTTGCAACAGAAGTAGCGGCCCGTGGTATTGATATTGACGGTTTACCACGTGTTATTAATATTGATTTACCTTGGCTTGCTGAAGATTATGTTCACCGTATTGGCCGTACCGGTCGTGCTGGTAACCAAGGACAAGCAATTTCGTTTGTGAGTCGCGAAGAAGAAAACATGTTGTTTGAAATTGAAACCTTAATTGGTCAAAAAATTAAACGTGTTTACTTAGAAGGTTACGAAGTAAGTAATCGTGAAGTACTGATTGATAAAATTGGTAAAAAGCCAGCGCATTTACGCCGCACCCGTGCTAATAAGCCATCAGGCCAAGCTACCGGTGAAGCGAGAGCGAAAAACCGTTCGCGAATTTCTAATGTACGTAAAAGCTTAAAAGGCGAAAAGCTATCACTTAAAAAGTAAGACAGCTAAGCCATTAAAAAACCTGAGTTTACTCAGGTTTTTTTATGCCTAATACATTATCAATAATAGCAGCGTACTTATACGCAGCCGCTTCATCGTTCTGATTAGCTATAACTGATAAACCAACCGGTAAGTGGCTTACTTTACCTACTGGCAAAGTGATGTGGGTTGTTCCTGCAATAGCAGGCAATGAACTACTACTGCCTTTAAAGTTATCACCGTTAATTAAATCGGTTTTCCACGCGGGCGAAACGGTGGGGGCAATTACAATATCGAGCTGATTATTGCGGTATAAATTGCTAATAGCGCGGTTTGCTAGTGCGCGATATCGCGCTTTGGTGCTTTTGTATCGTTGTATTTCACTCAAATCAACCGCGTTAGCTTGTTGTAAAATATCTTGCTCAAAGTAGGGCATTTCCTGCTGTTTATTTGCGCTATTAAATGCGATTAACTCATCTAAACTTTTTACGGTTACCTGCGTTGGTGTTTTGCTTAAGTAGTGGTTAATTTCGGCTTTAAAGTCGTAAAGTAGGATGGCGTATTCATCAACGTAAAGCGTGCTTAAGTCATCTTTTACTGCAACATTGACAACGGTATGACCTGCGTCTTTTAATGTTTGTAACTGCTTAGCGTAAAGCTTTTGTGTTGCCACAGTAAACTTACTGGCAGGTAACGCGCCTATCCTCAGTGATGGCTTAGGCGCTATACTATCAAGCTTTCTATTTACGTTGAGTGTCGATACATTATTAGGGTCTTCACCTTGAATGACTGATAATACTGCGAGTGCATCTTTTAAAGAATGCGCCATTGGGCCTACCGAATCTTGGCTACTAGAAAGAGGGATCACGCCTGCGCGCGAAACTTGCCCCATGCTGGGTTTAATGGCGTACACCCCATTAACCGAAGCAGGGCAGGTAATTGAGCCGTCGGTTTCAGTGCCCAGCGCAATAGGCGCAAAATTTAAAGCAACCGCCACAGCAGAGCCCGAGCTTGAACCACACGGATTACGAGTTACATCATGGGCGTTATGGGTTTGCCCGCCTATTGCACTCCAACCAGATGATGAATACGATGAGCGAAAATTAGCCCATTCACTTAAGTTCGCTTTACCTAAAATAATAGCGCCTGCTTGGCGTAATTGTTTAACCACAAAGGCATCTTTATTGGTAATGTTATTTTTAAGTGCCAGTGAGCCTGCTGTGGTAGGTAATGTACCTGTTGTTTCAATGTTATCTTTTAGTAATACCGCTATACCATGTAAAGGGCCTGCCCATTTTCCGGCTTTAAACAGTGCATCGAGTTGTTTGGCTTGTTCAATTGCAGTGGGCTCAATACTAATTACTGCATTATATTTAGGATTGAGCTCGTTTATTCTGTTGATATAAGTGCGGGTAAGCTGCTCAGCGGTGGTGGTATTATTTTTATAGGCACTGTGAATGTCACTAATGGTTTTAAGCTCTGTATTGTTAGCCGCTGCGTGTAAGTTAGTTATTGTACAAACACATAAGATTAAAAGTAGCCGTTTTATACTCATTGTTATTATCTATTTTATGGAAACACAGGTTATTTTTAGCACAAAAAAACCTCACGTTGTGAGGTTTTTCGATAAAGGCCGATTAAATCGAGTTAGGCGTTTTCTAGCATCGATAACGCAACCGCCTCTGCGGCTTTAATGCCATCAATACCCGCCGATAAAATACCGCCTGCATAACCTGCGCCTTCACCTGCAGGGTAAAGCCCTTTAGTATTAATACTTTGGAAAGTTTTATCGCGCTTGATACTGATAGGTGATGAAGTACGCGTTTCTACACCCGTTAGTAAGCCATCCTTGGTTGAAAAACCACGAATTTGTTTGTTAAAGGCAGGAATTGCTTCACGCAAGGCTTCAATGGCAAAAGGAGGTAATACGTTGCTTAAATCAGTCAGTTTTATACCTGGTGTATACGAAGGCTGTACATCCCCTAAATTAGCCGATGATTTACCTTTTAAAAAGTCACCAATCAGCTGTGCTGGGGCATAGTAGTTTTTACCACCAAGTTCATAGGCTTGCTCTTCTAGCTTACGCTGTAAATCAATGCCGGCTAGGGGATGCCCAGGGAAGTCTTTTTCTGGCGAAATACCCACTACAATAGCGCTGTTAGCATTACGTTCACTGCGTGAATATTGGCTCATGCCATTGGTGACGACTCGGCCTTCTTCAGATGTAGCGGCAACCACCGTGCCGCCAGGACACATACAAAAGCTATATACAGTACGGCCGTTATTACAATGGTGTACTAATTTGTAATCTGCTGAGCCTAAAATAGGGTTACCCGCATTATCGCCAAAGCGGCATTCATCAATCATTGATTGCTTATGTTCTATTCTAAAGCCCACTGAAAAGGGTTTAGCTTCAACATAAATGCCTTTATCGTGGATCATTTTAAACGTATCGCGGGCACTGTGGCCAACCGCTAATATCACATGGCGAGTTTCAAGCTGTTCACCATTAGAAAGTGTAAGCCCAGTCACTTGGCCTTTGTCTAAATGAATATCGTCAACGCGGGTGCTAAAACGAATTTCTCCACCAAGTTCTATAATACGGGCACGCATTTTTTCAATCATGGTTACTAGTTTAAAAGTACCAATATGCGGCTTACTCACGTATAAAATTTCTTCAGGAGCGCCGGCCTCTACAAACTCAGTAATGACTTTACGGCCATAATGTTTTGGATCTTTTACTTGGCTGTAGAGCTTACCGTCTGAGAACGTGCCTGCGCCACCTTCACCAAACTGTACGTTTGATTCTGTATTAAGGGCCTTTTTACGCCAAAAGCCAAAGGTGTCTTTGGTGCGCTCACGCACTTCTTTACCGCGCTCTAAAATAATTGGGTTAAAGCCCATTTGTGCCAACACTAAACCGGCAAATAAGCCACAAGGGCCAAAGCCAATTACCACAGGGCGTTCTTTAATACTGCTATTGGCGTGCGCTACAAATTTGTAGTTGGTGTCAGGGGAGACTTTAACGTGTTGGTCTTTTTCAAACGAGGTTAACAGTTGTGCTTCGTTATCCACTTCAACATCAAGCGTGTAAATCAGTAAAATAGCGCTTTTTTTACGTGCATCGTAACCGCGTTTAAACACATTGTAGCTGTGTAGCTGCTCTGGGCTTATATTTAATTTATTGATGATGGCTTGGCCTATGGCATTTTCGTCATGGTCAAGCGGCAGCTTTATTTCGGTTAAACGTATCATTAATATCTCTTTAGGTGTCATAGCGGGGATTAAATTCCGCTCACAATAAGGGGGGGCACAAAGCGCTGATTTATAAGCGACATATGTTACGTTAAATTGCCCACTTTTGGCACTTATTTATTGTGTTTTGGTAAGGGTTGGGTATGATCCGCAGCTGTTATTGTGAAACATTAGGTATTAAACCATTATGGCGTTTGTAGTCACCGAAAACTGTATAAAATGTAAGTACACTGATTGCGTATCAGTATGCCCTGCAGATGCATTTTTTGAAGGCCCTAATTTTTTGGCTATTAGCCCTATTGACTGTATTGACTGTGGTTTATGCGTACCTGAGTGTGCCGCTGATGCTATTTTTCAAGAAGATGAATTACCTGAATCGCAAAAAGAGTTTACCCAATTAAATGCGGAGCTAGCAGAAATATGGCCACGCATCACCCAAGTTAAACCCGCCCCGGAAGATGCCGATAGCTGGAATGGTGTGGCTAATAAATTAAAACTTCTCGACACATAATCATTCTACTTCGTTGTGTCAGTTTGACATAATAAGCGGATTTAATAATTTAGCACCGAGTAAAAACCTGCAATTAACGCCAACATTAACCGCATTAAGAAACGATCAAAAAACATAAGTACCTGGGTGCGTGGGATAATGGCGATGTAGACACTGAATTAGGGCTTGATCTTCGTTGGGGTATTACTAAAGATGCCGTAATTAATGCCACCATAAACCCTGACTTTTCTCAGGTAGAAACCGATTCGTTAGAACTGGATGTAAACACCACATATTCTATTTATTACGCTGAAAAACGCCCGTTTTTCTTAGATGGCGCATCTTACTTTAAAAGTAACTTATTTGAACTGCTTTATTCCCATACCATAGCTGAGCCTACTATTGGCGCCAAGCTCACCGGTAAAACCGACAGCCACAGTTATGCGCTAATGTTTGCAGATGACGATAACGGTAATATTTTATTGCCAACTAACCAAGGCTCGGGCTTTGCCAACCTAAATGATAAAACCAAAGCGGCGGTGGCGCGATATCAATATGATATTGGCCAACAAGGTACTATTGGTGTCACTTCTACACATAGAGAAAGTAGTGACTACCATAATACGGTGCTATCGGTTGATGGCAGCTATGGTTTAATCAGTCAGATACGCTTAATTATCAAATCGCGAATGCTGATACCAATAACTTGCCGCTTTTAGACCTATAAAAGATCTAAGATTATCGTTTTACGCCGAATACGTAAGCCGTATAGATTACACTAATGAGCAGTTAGGTGATGTTTTAACTACACAACCGCAGGCTGTTTGGGATATTAATAATCATTGGCAGATGGATGTTTGACACAACTATAGTCATCTAGATGATTACCAAGGGCGACGTGTTTTTACCGCAAACCTTATTGATTTTAGGCTTTATTATAAGTTTAGTATGCGCGCTATGCTTAAGCTGATTTTACAGTTTGAAGATATAGACAGAAATGAAGATGCTTATTTTTATCAGGTTAGCGAAATCAACAAAGATTATGGAAGTCAGCTGGTTTACTCATACAAAATTAACGCACAAACGTTATTTTATTTAGGTTATTCAGATAAAGGTTATCAGGGTGACTCGTTAAAAAGCATTGAGCGTGACCAACGTACTTTCTGTACTAAAGTCAGTTACGCGTGGCAGTTATAAGGTTATAAACATTATGAAAGCAAGGTTTTGCTAGGCAATAAAAAACACGCTACTGGATAGCGTGTTTTTTGTTTTAATAAATGGTAAACCTAGTTATTACAAGTCAAAAGTACGTGAGATAGCAAGTACAATTCGCTCATCGGCGTAATCGTAGTCCAAGCTGGTATTCTCAGCTGCTACTTCAATACCAAACCCTTCATAGCTTGTTTGGTACGCTAAGCGGTAGTGATAATACGATTTGTCGCCCTTAGCTTCATCCCATTGGAACTTATTGCCATCGAGTGAGTTTGAAATATCAAAGCTGGCACGAATCGCATGATTTGGCGCAAGCTCGAAAGTGTGCGCAATCATCGAAATCACATGGCCAGTATCGTAGCCAAAGTAATCCCAGCTGTACCAAAAGTTAAGCTCTGTTTGGCCGTAGTCACTGGCGTAACCAAATTTAGTATACGCTTCTGCGTAGTTACCATCGCTGTTATTACCTTGGTAAGTGTAATAAGCAATACCGTAATCAAGGCTTACTTGTTCGTTTAACTGAATGTATCGGCCTACGTATGCATCTAGTTCAAAGTCGGTTTCATCACCAAAATCTACGTTTGATGCCCATACACCGGCATAAACACCGTTATCATACGCGTAATCAAGGCTTGCTTGTAGCGCAGGATCGTTATCTGTTTGAGTTACACCATTAAAGGTGTAATCAGATGCAGCCGTAATCGTTGTTGACCAGTTAGCCGCTGCTGTTGTTGATAAAACAGTTAATGGTAAAGCGATAAAAAGGTGTTTTAATTTATTGTTCATGTGATTTCCTAGCTGATTGTTTCTATTTTTGTGTAATCAATTTTATTCGCTTTAGGCGATCCTTCGATATTGCTGACTGTTTTAAGTTTGCTGTAGGCAATAAAACCAATACAAATAAAGAATAACCCTATAACTAAAGCACCAACCCATTGAATTTGTAAAAACTCAAGCTTAAATAGCAATGTTAGTAGCGACAAAGCGACAACGTTCATGGCAATGTACTTAAGTTTACCAAGGCGTTTTACAGTTAAGTTTAAATTATCTGTGTATAAACGGATCAGTGAATCGAGCGAGTTGATAACAAACACGATACCTACAAACACCATGGCAAAGTTTTTAATACCTGAAGTTGGAATGCCGGCTTCGTGATAGTGATATAACACACTAAACCAGATAGCGATTGGAATTGACGGGAAAATTAACATAGCGCCCAGTACTTGGTATGTTTTTAAACCGCCCACAAAACGCGATGTAAATTGACCAATCATAATACTCCACGCAAACCACCAAAATAAGTAAAACTCATGGTAATCATTAAGTGGTAATACAAACTCATTGATGTTGGCAAAGTAATTACCAATTAATCCGATGTTTTTAGTAAATGCAGAGAGTTCACTGTCGCCAAATAAGAAGGCATCAGCCCACATAAAGCCAATTAGGGCTATAAACAACCAAGTAGTTGCAATACTTAAAAAGCGTACATATTTAATATCGGTACTTGAATACACCGCAAAGCAAATAGCGGCAAGCACGATTAAGTAAAACGCAGGAATAACATTTGAGCCATCACCGAGTTCAGGTAAATACCACGGCAAGTTACTCAGTAATAAGTAAGCGGTAAACGCACAGGTACCAATAATAACGACATTATTTATAAACTTAACCCATGGAATTTCAAAAAATTTCACTTTGGGTTCTATTACACAGAAATAAAAGCACGTAAGAAAATAAAATCCCCAAATTAAAAATCCCCAATAACCAAACTCAATAGAGAGTGGGTTGGCAAATGCATATTCTGGGCTTGCTTTTATGTCTGCATAACCGGCAAATTCGGTTAAAGGAAACATAATAAGGCCAACGTCTAGGCCTGAGGTAAACAGGATTGCTATAAAAGTGAATGTTCTCACTGGTGTGACGCCTACTACACGTACATTACCCCATTTTATTAAAATAGTAACAATGGCAAGTAAGGTGAAAATAATGCCTGCATTAAGCCAAATAGTCATTATCGCCCTCCCAGAATGAATAAAAATAACACATATATACTCCGTTTTTATTGTGCTTGCATTAACACAGGCATAACCTATTTATGCTTGTGAGCCACTGCAAGGCGCATAAAGGCACTCCTTAAAGCATTTTGCTTAAAAGAGTGGCCTTTATGGCAGGCTAAATTAAAGGGTTTTATTTCGTTGTGAAGTTTGCCAATCAGTGGCATTCACAACATCAACTCCTGTATGAGCTAAAGGCTTATTACCTAAAATAATATCAGCGGCTTTTTCGGCCACCATAATGGTAGGCGCATTTAAATTACCATTAGGTATGGTTGGAAAAATCGACGAGTCAACTACACGCAAGCTTTGCATGCCATGCACTTGGGTATTTGAGTTAACTACAGCCATGTCGTCTTCACCCATTTTACAAGAGCAAGAAGGGTGGTAAGCACTTTCCACTGCTTTGCGTACAAAGGCATCAATTTGCTCATCCGTTTGAACTTGTTGCCCTGGTTGAATTTCTTCACCACGAAAGTCGTCAAAGGCAGGTTGTTCAATAATTTCACGCGTTAAACGTACGCACGCCCTAAAGCCTTCAATGTCGTCTTGGTGCTCAAGATAATTAAACACAATCTTTGGTGGCTGCGTCGGATCCGCTGAGGCAATGGTGACGCTACCACGACTTTTAGGTTTGTTATGACCTACATGCACTTGAAAACCATGCCCTGCAAATGCACTGCGTCCATCATAACGCATTGCTGCGGGTAAAAAGTGATACTGAATATCAGGCCATTCAACACCAGGTTTTGAGCGAATAAAGGCACATGATTCAAAGTGATTAGTTGAGCCTAAACCTTTACGGGTAAGCAGCCATTTTGCACCAATTAAACCTTTAGAAAACAAGCCTAATTTACCGTTTAAGGTAATGGGTTGTTTACACTTATATTGAAAGTAAAACTCTAAATGGTCTTGCAAGTTTTGACCAACACCTGGTAGGTGATGTTTTACTTCAACACCTGCTTTTTCAAGTATTTGTGTATCACCAATACCGGACAGTTGTAACAGGTGAGGAGAACCGATAGAGCCCGCACTTAAAATAACCTCTTTACTTGCTGTGGCTGTTTTAACTGTGCCATTGAGCTTGTATTCAACACCGGTTGCTTTTTTACCGTCTAAAATAACGCGCTGCGCAAGTGCATCGGTTACAATTGTTAGGTTACTGCGATGTTTAATCGGATCTAAATATTCACGAGAGGCTGAGCTGCGCACACCGTTTTTAACGGTCATGTGCATAGGGCCAAAGCCTTCTTGTTGAGCACTATTATAATCAGCTGTAGTGGCATAACCCGCTTGAGCACCAGCATCAATAAAGGCGCTATACAAAGGGTTTTCCATGTTATTACCGTTATTAACGCCAAGGGGGCCTTTTCCACCACGATGGCTGTTTTCACCTAGGTAAAAACTTTCTGCTTTTTTAAAATACGGTAAACAGGCTTGATAATTCCAGCCATTAGCGCCATGTTGCTGCCATTCATCAAAATCTTTTGCATGACCACGTACATACACCATGCCATTAATAGATGATGAGCCGCCAAGCACTTTACCGCGTGGGCAGTGCATTTCACGGTTATCTAAGTACTTTTCTGGCTGCGTATGAAATTGCCACGCATACTTATCGGTATTCATTGGAATCGACAGAGCAGTGGGCATTTTAATAAAGATGCTTTTATCGCTGCCGCCGGTTTCAAGTAACAATACCTTGTTACTTGAATCTTCAGACAAGCGATTTGCTAACACACAGCCTGCCGACCCTGCGCCTACAATAATATAATCAAAAGAGTGGTTCATAATGATTCCTTAAAATGGGCTTTCTATGTCAGCCATACCAACATAAACAGACTTAGTTTGCGTGTAATGATCAAGCGTTTGTATGCCGTTTTCGCGGCCGATACCTGATTGCTTATAGCCACCTACAGGCATTTCTGCCGGCGAGTTACCGTAAGCATTGATCCAACAAATCCCCGCTTGTAGCTGATGAATAACGCGATGAGCACGTTTAATATCGCTAGTGAAAACGCCTGCAGCTAAACCTAAGTGAGTGCCGTTAGCACGTGCAATAACATCATCTTCGTCATCAAACACTAAAACGCTCATTACTGGGCCAAAAATTTCTTCTTTGACGATGGTCATTTCATCGTTGCAATCAACAAATACGGTTGGCGCTACAAAATAACCATTTGGCGCTGAGGCTGGTGAAAGCGTTGAGCCACCGGTTAATAGCGTTGCCCCTTCTTCAATGCCTTTGTTGATGTAGCTCAGCACTAAATCTTGATGCTTTTTAGAAATAAGCGCGCCAAAGTTAGTGTTTAAATCTTGTGGATCGCCGGCAATAATATTGTTTTCGGTGCGTGTTTTAAGCTCATCAATAAACTGCTGGTACACATTTTTGTGAACATAGATACGAGTGCAATTAGTACAAATTTCACCTTGGGTATAAAAGTTCCCTAACATTGCCGCGCTTACTGCTTGCTCTATATTGGCATCGTCAAAGACAAGTAACGGCGATTTACCACCTAGTTCCATAGTCACATCTTTTAATGTACCTGCAGCACTGGCGACGACTTTTTTACCGGTACCTACTTCACCAGTAAATGATACTTTTTCAATATCTTGGTGTGCAGTAAGCCATTGGCCTACCTCACTCGCGCCTTGAACTACATTGAATACGCCAGCGGGTACACCTGCTTCAATAAACACCTCGGCTAATTTAATTGCGCCAAGCGGGGTTTCTTCTGAAGGTTTAAAAATAAATGCATTACCCGCTGCAAGGGCAGGGCCAGACTTCCAACATGCAATTTGTAATGGGTAGTTCCATGCACCAATACCAGCACAAATACCTAAAGGCTCTTTGCGTGTGTAGTAAAAGTCATCGCCAACCATTTGTTGTTGACCAACTTGCGCAGGGGCAAGGCCTGCAAAATATTCAATTACATCTGCACCTGTTTCAACATCTACGCAGTTAGCTTCTTGCATTGGTTTACCGGTATCGAGCACTTCAACTAGTGCAAGCTCATCATTACGCTTGCGTAAAATAGCAACGGCGTTTAATAAAATACGGCTGCGCTCAATAGGGGTCATGGCTGACCAAACTTTAAAGCCTTGTTTTGCACTTTCAATTGCTGCGTTTTGAACGTATTCATCGGCAACTTCAACGGCATAAATTACTTGGCCGGTTGCAGGGTTTACTACATCAAATGTTTCGCCGCTTTTGTTTGCAAGGAATTGACCGTTGATAAAGTTTTGATAGATAGGTGTAGTCACGTTAGGCTCCATATTGCTTGATAAGTGAATGTACGTAGTTTTTAGCCAGTGATTCACTGTGTTTAAACTGATTTTCGTCTGATTGGCTTAATACGGCTCGTAGCCATAAACCATCAATCATTGCTGCGGTTAACTCTGCCGCGAGATTTGCTTGCGCTAAAGGCATTAATTGCTTAAATGAAACGGTTAAATTGCTTTGCAAGCGTTTGCTGTTTACATTTTGTAAACGATGAAGTTCCTTGTCGTGCATTGATTGCGCCCAAAAACTTAACCACGTCCGAGTGGTGTCTTTTCGTTGTTGTACTAGCGCAAAGTTTGATTCAACAATAAACATTAACCTTTGAGTTGGCGTAGTCTTTTCATCTACTTTGCTGATCAAATCATCTTTCAAGTTAGACAGTAAGTAACGCACAGTTGCTTCAATTAGCCCCTGTTTCCCACCAAAATAATGGCTAATTATGCCAGAGGACATCCCCGCATTTTTGCTAATACTATTAATTGTGGTTGCTTGTAACCCTTTTTGCGCAACTGACTCTATTGTTGCGTCAATTAGCTGCTGACGCCTTACAGGTTCCATTCCAACTTTAGGCATAATTTTTATTAATTGATCGTTCAATAAAGATAAGCTTAAGGTAATAGCTCTAACAATTCAAGGTTCGTGCAAATGGTGATTGTCTGAAATGTGGATAAATAATTAATAAAATAAGTCTAAAATGAAGTTATATTAACAAGCTGGATTTTTTTAAAATATCATTTAATAACAATTTGTTACGTGTGTTTTTTTGATTGAATTTTGCGGTGTAATTATTTGTTTACATGATTGGTGAAACTTTTAATGATTTATTTATTAGTGTGATAACTATTAGAGTACTAATTGTATTTTTTGTGGGCAGGTTACTTTAAAAAGTGGTAAGGCGAGTTTGTCGGAAGATCCAAGAAAAAAGATTCAGGAAGTGAAATATGAGATTAATTTACAGAAATGTTAACTTAGTGAAGAGATAAATAAAGACGCTGTTTAGGTTTCAACAACGCCTTTAAATAACAAAGGATAACGTCTTAAACGGTTGCCAATATAATCGTCAGCCATAATTTGGTCGCAAATTTCATCAATATTATCGGTCGCTTCAAATACCCAATCAAAACGTTCTATTGCAAGTAAAAATCCACGTTTTAAATGCGTTTGCGCACGGTAATAAGCAAGGTTGTTTTTGATGAGTTGCAGTTTTTCAGGCTCTGCTTTTAATTGCGCAATAACTTGATTAATAAACTGCAAATTGCGCGAACTGGTTGGTCTGTTTCTTCTATTTGTTGATCGCATCACTGTTCATTAGCTATGTTGTAAAGTTTTTTCAAAAAGTCGTCTTTGTGTTTGTCATGTTCATAATCAAGGTGATAAGTATTATGAAACCCAAAGCGAAGTAAAACACCACTACCTTGTAAATAGACGGTATAGCCATCTATGTCAGAATATGCAGTGATCCCTTGATAAAATTTACCTTCTTCTGTGACTTCTCCGCGTTGTTGAATGCGTTCGTAAACCGCTAGAATCTGTTTATTGTCGATTTCATTTTTCATTGTTTGTCCCTTTTATTTAATCACTCATACGCTATAGAAGTGAGGGTCGATCAGCATAAAAACAATAGTCTAAAAAGTATGATATTGCTTTGTTATTTTTCATTTATAAATTATGCTCAAAGTTCACTTTTTGTTGAGCTTTTACCATGATAGACAAAGCGTTACTTTTGAAAACTCGTGAATTATCCGACCAACTCATTGCATTGCAAACACCCATTAGAATACTCGATGCAATAAATTGGGATAAACAAATTAAAGAGGAATTTTTTAGACAAAAATGTCAAAAAAATCCACTTATTGATCGTGCTTATTATCAACAGCGCGATTTAGGATTTGTTCCTAGCGAGTTGCGCCAAGCATTTTCAACACTGCACCGCAATATTATTAACCAGTTGGGACAATTAAACCCAATTGCACAATATATGGGTAAAATGTGTACCGAATATAAAACGGTTCTGAGTATGCTTGAATACCGCGGTACGCCAGAGTTTCATGACTTATCAGTGGAGCTATTTGGTCATCCTAAAGATTTGTTTCATGCCGGTGAGCCATCGCTATCAGAACTGGCTAATATGCTCGAACAGCCTTTAAAAAATTTACTTGCAGCGGATATTTTGCCTGAAGATCCTAAAAATATTGATGCCAGCGACGCGGTGCGGATTTTATCTGAACAGGTCAATGCCAGCATGCCGGGAATAAACGTAGAAGTGATGCTAAGTGATGGTATTGTCAGCGATGCGGCAGCAGGTGCTAATAATATTAAGCTCAATCAAGATGTTAAGTTTTCTCAGCGCGAATTAGATATTTTAGAGGTGCACGAGGGCTGGATCCATGTAGGCACCACTCAAAATGGCTTAGCGCAACCTTATTTAACTTGCTTGAGTAAAGGCACACCAAGCTCTACGGTGACCCAAGAGGGGCTTGCAGTACTGACGGAAATTATTACTCTTAAGTCAACACCACGTCGCTTATCAAAATTAGTAAACCGTATTCAAGCGGTGACGAAAGTAATTGATGGCGCTGAGTTTATCGATATTTACCGAGATTACGTTGCTCAAGGTTTATCAAAAGACGACAGCTATACCCTTGCACAGCGCGTTTTTAGAGGCAGTACCGCAACCGGCTTACCCTTTACCAAAGATATTGCTTACATAAAAGGCTTTGTTTTAGTTTACAACTTAATTAGGGTGGCGATACAGCTTGGTCGAATTGATCAGTTGCCATTATTGCTGGTGGGTAAAATATCAATTGATGACTTTAGATTAATATCGCAATTGCATGACTTAGGTGTCATTGAAAATCCGCAATTTGTGCCGCCTCATTTTAAAGATTTAAGAGGCCTTGCTACGTGGCTCAGCTTTGGTCGATTTATTGGCGATTTGTCATTCGAACAACTAGAAAACGACTATAAGCCGTTGTTTTTATAATATTAAAGAGGAAGGGCGGCTACTTTTTTTAGCAAAAAACGCAGTTGGAATAAGCAACTGCGTTTAAGTTTACACACATAAGCCTGCATGCCCATAAGGGATCAATTGATTGTTCTCATTTTTATTTATCGTTTTATCGATATATAAAATTGTTTTAAACCATTCATTAGGCACAAAAAAAGCCCAAAAGTGGGCTTTTTAAATTCAACACACTTTGGTTATCGTGCGTTGGTGCTTTCAAATATTTTGTCTGCAGAGGCAGCGACAAAACCGGTGTAAATTTCACCATCAGGTTTTGGATAACGAATAGCAAACTCGTAAAAACAGCTAGGAATGCGCATATCGCCATCGCTAAAGGTTACAGCGTATTCATCAGCTAATGTTGATGATTGCTCTAATAGCACCTCTGGTGAGCCTTTTACTTCACCTCCTGAGGTATTGAGTGCAAAACCTGCATCTTTAAGAGCTTGGTTTACATCATGGATGTTATCAAACTTAGCCAAAGTATTAATGTTCACGGTGAAGTGATTGGCACGATAACCCCACGCAGACATCCACGCCGCATATTCGCTCTCTGCTAATAGCTTTTTGTATGTATCGGTGCTTACTTGCCAATGTGTACCTGAATATAAAAAGTTATCGGCAGTCACTGCGCTTTCGTCAATTTGTGAAACCATATCAGTGACAATTGCTTGTAGTTCAGGTGAACATTTTTCAACTAATAACTCAGAGATAAACACTTTAGGTTGCGTTGGATCGCTGTGCTCGTAATGCTTAGCGTAGAGTTTTTTTGCTTCAAAATGGTACTCACCACATTCTTTATAACCAATTGCTAAAAAGTGCGCTGCCAGTTTTTCAAGGCCTACTTTTTCAATATTAAAGGTACGCAGCGCAATATGGTCGTTGATTATATCGTCTTTTTGCGTTGAGCCTAATAGGTCATGAATTTTGTCAGCCGATGGCGTTACGCTTAGGTAGTTTTGCCACAGGTTATCAAATAATGTGTTTACATCAGTATGCATGGTAAATCCTTAAATCTGTTTAAATTGTTATTCAATTATTAAGCCCGGCGCGAGGGTTTGCGGTAAGTTAACTTTTTCTGACTCTACTGAGGCCACTGGGTATGCGCAGTAATCTGCAGCGTAGTACGCACTGGCTCTGTGGTTGCCACTGGCACCTATACCACCAAATGGCGCTGCGCTTGATGCGCCTGTAATAGGGCGGTTCCAGTTAACAATGCCGGCACGAATACGTTTTAAAAAGTGACTGTAATCATCTTCGCTATCAGCAAGTAAACCAGCAGATAAACCAAAGCTGGTGTTGTTTGCTTCTGTTATAGCGCTATTGAAATCAGTGTAACGATATACTTTTATAAGCGGGCCAAAGTGTTCTTCATCGGCAATTTCGCTTATATTAGTGACATCAATAATGCCTGGGCTTACAAACCCAGTGCCTGATTTTAACTGCTTAAGCTCAACAAGAATCTCAGCACCTTGTTTAACTAGCTCAGCTTGCGCTGCCACCATGCCTAATGCGGCTTTTTCACTGATCATGGCACCCATAAAAGGTTGTTCGTCCGCAAAGCTATCGTCTACTAAGATATTTTTGGTGGCGCTAATCAGCTTTTCTAAAATAGCATCGCCATTGGGCGACTTTTCAATAAACAAACGGCGTGCACAAGTACAGCGTTGGCCTGAGGTGATAAAACCCGATTGAATAATATCGTGCACGGCGGCGCTAACATCAGCAACATCTTTAACCACTAGCGGGTTATTACCGCCCATTTCAAGCGCTAAAATTTTACCTGGGTGGCCAGCAAATTGTTTATGTAATAAATGCCCTGTGTTTGAGCTACCAGTAAAAAATAGGCCATCTATATCTTGGTGTGAGGCCAGCGCTTTACCTGTTTCTAACTCACCTTGAACAAGGTTTATAACCCCAGCAGGTAAGCCTGCTTTTAACCATAGTTCTAAGGTAAACTGCGCTACATGAGGTGTTAATTCTGATGGTTTAAATACCACGGTATTACCGGCTAGTATGGCTGGTACAATATGGCCGTTTGGTAAATGCCCAGGGAAATTATACGGACCAAAAATAGCGACCACACCGTGAGGTTTGTGGCGAATAAAGGCTTTTGCACCAGGCATTGGGTTTTCGGTTGTACCAGTACGTTCATTGTAAGCACGGATCGAAATGGCCACTTTGCCTGTCATCGCGCCCACTTCTGTGCGTGTTTCCCATAGCGGTTTACCTGTTTCACGAGCAATAATAGTGGCTAACTCTTCGCTGTGTTCTTTTAGTTGGGCTACGAAGTTTTCTAAAATAGTAATACGTTGCTCAATTGGCATATCTGCCCATTGAACTTGCGCGGCTCTTGCCGCTTTAATGGCACTGTCAACTTGCTCTGCGTTGGCGCCATTACCTTGCCATACAATTTCACCATTACTTGGGTTAATAGAATCAAACGCTGGGCCTTTGCCTACAAGCCATTGATTATTAATTAGTTGTGTGTTCATAAATAATGTTACAGGCGGAAAAATCGCGCTGCATCTCCTTGTTTTAAATGAAGTGCATCAGCTACTTCTTGGCTGATGATTAAGGTGTGCTTTGCCTGATTGTAATGAGCATGTTTAGTGAACGTGGCTCTAAAGTCACTAACCCCTTGATTACAAATAGCAAGGGTGTCTGAGCTTTGCTCATTAATATGTTCAAGCTCGCCAATAGTAATAGGGCACACCTGTGAATCACGAATACTGCGAATATTACCGAGTTTTGCTTCTACAGTGGGGCCTGCGTCAAATAAATCAACATATCCGCGGTGTTCAAATCCTTCTTTTTCAAGCAGTTTAAGTGCTGGTTTGGTTTTATCATGCACATGGCCAATCACCGCTTGTGCTTTTTTGCTCAGCAAATTCACATAGATAGGGTATTTAGGCATGAGTTCGCTAATAAACACTTTATCGCCTAACCCCACTAAATGGTCGGCTTGTGGGAATTCAATGCTAAAAAAGTGTTCCTGTAACCATTGCCAAAATGGCGAGTGACCGTCTTCGTCGCTAACACCACGCATTTCAGCAATTACTGTGTCGGCAAAGCGCTCACTGTGTTGCGCCATAAATAAAAAACGTGAACGTGATAAAAAACGTCCCGTCAGGCCTTTTCTACTGTCTTCACGTAAAAATAAAGTACATATTTCTGAGCAGCCAGTGTAGTCATTACACATACTCAAAATATCTACGGTATTGTAAACGTTTAAGGTAGGTGAGTGATGAACGGTTTTACCTAGATGATAATGATACAAAGGTACAGATAACCCGACGGCCGCTTCAATGGCGGTAGTACCAATTACCTTTCCGGTTTCACTGTCTTCTAAAACAAATAGATAGCTTTCGTCGATGGGCTTATCTACGTTTTTAGTAAAACTGTTTTGCGCACGATCAATTTTTTCTTGTAGTTGCCCATCATCGACAGGTAAAGAGGTAAAGCCATGGCCAGACTCAATGGCAATCTCTTTAAGTGCTGCAAAATCATTGACAGTAATAGGACGTAATACTTGCATTAACTACTTGCTCCAACAACATATAAAATCCTGAGGTAAACGTGTGTTTGCCTCAGGACTTAGTTATGTTTTACTTAGTTATTAACCGTTTACTACATCGCTTACTGCTTTTTCAAAGCGAGCTAAGCCTTCTTTAATGTCCTCAAATGGGATCACTAATGAAGGTGTAAAACGAATAACGTTCATACCGGCTACTAAGTTCATTAAGCCGTTATTTGCACTTGCTACTAAAAAGTCACGAGCGCGGCCTTCAAATTTCTCATTTAGTACCGCACCGATTAGTAAGCCTTTACCACGGATTTCGCTAAATACATGGTATTTTTCATTAATTGCATTTAAACCATCACGGAACATATGTTCACGCTCTTTTACGCCATCTAATACAGCAGGCGTATTAACGGTATCAAATGCCGCTTCTGCAACAGCACAAGCCAACGGGTTACCACCATATGTAGACCCATGCGTGCCTACTTTTAGGTGTGCTGCAATTTCAGTGGTGGTGATCATAGCGCCAATTGGAAAACCGCCACCTAAGGCTTTAGCCGTCGTTAAGATATCAGGAACAACATCTAAGCCTTCGTATGCGTATAAGTGACCTGTACGGCCAACGCCGGTTTGCACTTCATCAAAAATAAGTAGTGCGTTGTGTTTAGTACACAGTTCACGTACTTTTTGTGCAAATTCATTAGTTGGTGGCACAATGCCGCCTTCACCTTGTAATGGCTCCATCATTACCGCACAGGTATCATCACCAATTAAGGCTTCAAAAGCGGCAATATCATTGTAGTCACAATGCACAATATCAGCAGGTTTTGGACCAAAACCGTCAGAATAAGCAGCTTGGCCACCCACTGTTACAGTGAAAAATGTACGACCATGAAAACCTTTATTGAAAGCAATAATTTTAGTTTTTTCAGCACCAAATTTATCCAGTGCAAAGCGACGTGCTAATTTTAATGCTGCTTCGTTTGCTTCAGCCCCTGAGTTTGCAAAGTAAACTTTTTCAGCAAACGTGGCATCAACCATTTTTTTAGCTAGACGAAGAGCTGGCTCATTGGTCATTACATTTGATAAGTGCCAAATTTTTTCGCCTTGCTCTTTAAGTGCACCGACTAATGCAGGATGGCAATGCCCTAAACAATTAACTGCAATACCACCGGCAAAATCGATAAATTCGTTATTGTTCTGATCCCACACACGTGAGCCTTCACCGCGAACAGGAACAACAGCTGAAGGGTTGTAATTAGGGACCATTACGTCGTTAAATAAATCTCTGGTTACTTGCATTTTTACACCTAAATTATTCACATAAAAAATACGTTGCTGAAAAAATAACGATAAGGTCAAGATGATTCAGCAATACAATGTGTTTTACTTATTAAAAATGTCATTATCAAAGGTTATGAATGAAATTTGCAGTGCTATTTTGTGAAAAATGATTAGAATAATAGTCAAATTAACGAATTTAATTAGCATTATGATAACTCCCCAAGATGAAAAACTACTCTCAGTATTAAAAACGAACGCCCGCGCTAGCATTTCTGATCTTGCAAGGCACTTGAGTTTATCTCGTTCAACGGTGCAAAGCAGAATGCTAAAATTAGAGCAAAGTGGGATCATTAAGGGTTATAGCGTTGACTTTGGAGATGACTTTTTAAATAGCTTGGTCTCTGCGCATGTTTCAATAAAAGTAAAACATAAGCTAACAACAAAAACTAATATTGAATTAAAGCAAATTGATGCGATTTCTCAGTTGTATGCAATTAGTGGAGAGTTTGATTTAATTGCCATTGTAGAAGCACAGAACCTTGAGAAGTTAAGCCACTTACTTGATGATATTGGTAACTTAGATGGGGTAGAGCGTACCCGTTCCTCGGTTATTTTAGAGACTAAATTTAAGCGTTAATTCGATTTATTTAGTACATTCAGTGAGCATTAATTATTGCATTTAAGCTAACTTGATTGTAGTCTACTCGATATTAGGAACAAGGAATATTTTTAACCAAATCAATAGGCTTATTGCCCTGCATTTGTTGCAATTCTCCGGTACTTAATAAATCTCATCAATACAGTTACTAATTTTATTAGCATTGGCTAATAAGATGTGAGTGAAATAGGACGTTTTTAGCACCACTGGGCTAAGACTTTACAAGGAAATGTTATGAAATACACAACAATGGCTGCTGTGGCATTATTAATAGGTGGCTCATATTTAAGTGCAAAAACGACTTTATTTGACCCTGCACAGAGCATAACGGTTGAAACTTACAGCGATATATTCTTCAAATTAGAATCCTCTCCTGTCAGCATTAATGAAATTATTACCGGGGCGAGTCAATTTGCCGATAGCTTGTGTGATGAAACTATCTACCAAGAAGTAATTGGCGAATCGGTAAACTCATGTAAGCAAAAATTCAAACAATCTCAAGCACAATGTGCTGAGTTTATAATAAAAAATAACGAGCCTATGTACACTGATAAAGTGGCTATAACACAGCTCTCTGAGAAGTTTATTAATTGCATGACCAATAGCTAAAATAGCACTTACAGTTCTTAATATATTAAAAGCGCGGCTCCTAAACTGAATGAGCATTGATGCTTGAATTTTTATTTAGCATATTCCACTGCGTGGTCTATTCTAAATTTTATTAATGCTCAAACGCCCAGTTTGCTTTAGGGAGTACAATGCAAGAAAATTTACTGAATTCAGTCATCAAAATAGCAAAAAATAGAGATGTAGATTCTCTTGAATATAGTTTGACATCGACCATCCAAGAATTTATAGGCTGTAAAAAGGTCTTAGTTTATAAAGATATAGAATTTTAAGGCCAACTGACTATTGAGCAAAGTCTTTGCTTAAAAGTGACGGGTGAAAAGCAATTAGAGTGGGTACAACGACAAATTGTTGCACAGCCTGAGGATGAACTTCTATCGTGTTTACGCTCTGCCTGTATTATTACTGTTCAGTCTGCCGATGGAATTGAACGCCGTTGCCTCCCCATTACCCGCCAAGAAAAAACAGTTGCTGCCATTTCTGTGGTTTCAAAAAGTTTAGATAGTTCGGCTCAAGTGATGCTATATGCTTTTTGCCGCATATTTGAAAACTATTTAGTGATACTCCATGAAAACGAAAGAGACAAATTAACGGGTCTGTTAAATAGATAGACCTTTGAGAAAAAAATAAAACAGCTAATTGAAAAACAAGTATTAAAAATGCACGGCTCATCCCGAGATGAGGATAAAAGGCAACAAAAGTAGGCATCAACATCTTGGCTGGCTATTTTAGATATTGATCATTTTAAAAATATAAATGATCAATAAGGTCATATCTGTAAAGATGAAGTGTTACTGGTATTAGCGCAAAAAATGCGTCACTTTTTTCGCTCAACAGATTTAATTTTTCGTTTTGGTGGGGAAGAATTCGTGATTGTTTTTGAGCCCACAGATGCTGACTCAATCAGTAATAAAATGGCTGAATTTATACAGCTCATTAGGTAATACATCGTTTCCTTTTGTTGAAAATATGACGATCAGTGCTGGTTTAGAGCGTATTAGTCCTTATGATTTTCCAATTGCAGTGCTAGAAAGCGCAGATAAAGCGCTTTATTATGCAAAAAATAATGGCCGAGATAAATTTTGTATCTATGAAGATTTACTTGCCGAGAACTTAATAAGTGTACAAGTTAATTTCTCAGAAATAGATTTATTTTAAACTACTGCGGCTGAGGATGGCTTCGCTGCACTTTTACTTTGGTTACTTGGTCGAGCTTTATAAAATAAACATTGCCGCCAATGCCTTTGAATTCTTCATCGGTAAAGGCGATGGTGTTGTCATCATAAAAGGTGATTGCCTCTTTTTGGGTTACAATACCTAAGTCAATTTTAAATACATCGCCAGAGAAAAACTTATCGCCTTTGAAGTTTTCAAACAGCCAAATACTGGTTGAATCTAGTAGTGCGAGCTTTTTTCTATCTGGGCTAAGTGCTGCGGATGTGATCCAGCAAAGCTTTTCCATAGTGGTGCACGTTTTAAATGAATCTATCAGCTGGGCATCAAAATTCGCTGCATGGTCGCCTACTTTGTAAACGTTAGTAATTCCATCGAATGGCTCTGTGCGATTTTTAGTAAACAAGTATAAATGTCGTCCAAAAGCCACAAACGCTTCTAAGTCATAATTACGTTGATCAGGCTGTATTGGGCTGCCATCTAATTCTGGGTAGGTAAACTTTATAATTTCAGCTTCTGTTGTATTGGTTTTTATATCTATGGGGTTTTCTATTTTATAAATTGTTAGCCATTTACGTTCATTTTTATTATTACCAAAGTCGCCTAAAAAGAAATGACCAAACTTATTTTGCGTCATATCTTCCCAGTCTATATTTTTTGCATTCGTGACGAGTACTTCTTTTGCAATTGAACCATCGTCATTGAGCCTATAAAGCTTAGGCTCGTCGCCACTATCGTTAATAGCCCAAAGCCGTTTATGTTTATCAAACTCTATGCCTGAAATTTCTTTTAGTTTTGGGTCTACAGAGACCACCTTTTTACTATATAGTGTATAAATTGAACTGCCTACAACAGCCGTAATGATGCTAAAGACGATAACAGAAGTAATAAGGATGCTTTTTTTCAACATTGTATTTAAGTGTTCATCGGGTTGGCTTAGTAGATAGTTATTATCGCTGATGATGTTGTTAAGCTAAAGGTTTTTATAGTTTTAATGTAGTAATAAAAATTAATAAGTTTGTGTATAAAGACAAAAGCAAATTAATTAGCTGTTATGGTGTAGTTGGTTTAAAAGTTGCTCAGTTGCAGTGCTTACTTAAAAATCAGTTTCAATGGTTAAAATTGCACCAAATCAGTGCGGTAAAATAAATAACGCACTGTAATAATGCGTAAATAAAGTTTTGATTAACTTTAAGCTGTTTTTATGTGAATGAATGGATTCCACATCGCCTTTTTAAGCTGTTTGGCCTGTGGCAAAGATGAATAACCCTTATGGTTTAGTTGGAGCCTATTATGTTGAATAAACGCTTTTTTAAAACAAAAAATGAAGCAGAAGTAACCTTTGAATTTTCTCACCCAGATGCAGATGATGTCTGTTTACTTGGAGAATTTAATGATTGGCAGCCGGTGCCAATGAAGCACAACAAAAAGCTTGGCGTATTTAAATGCAAGCAACGTCTTCCCGTTGATAAAGAGTTTCATTTTCGCTATTTAATAAATGGTAAACAGTGGGATAACGATCATCAGGCTGATGGGTATATTGCTAATAATTTTGGTACAGAAAATAGTATAGTAAATACACAACGCATTAATTAAGGTCGCTGAATGGACGCACTATCGCAATTGTTTTATTTGCATGGTATTGGTTACGAATACACTAAGTATACGGGTGAACACGTTATATTTAGCGAAGACACCCGTAAATCTGCTTTGCACTGCTGTGGCGTTGACACACGTGATACGGCGCAAATAACCCAGTTAAATTATCAATTGGATGCGGCTACATGGTTAACACTCGTACCTGCTGTTAGCATAATAGATCAGGCTAGTAATGTGCTAAAGGTGCGTGTTAATGAAGCTGATACGCATCATAAAATTACATTAACTGTGGCAGCATTAAATATAAAGCTGCAATTTGAACACATTGCTCAGTATGCAGCATTAGGTGAGTACTTTGTAAATGGGTGTCGTTATATAGAAATAGCGCTACCACTGACGCATTTACCAACCGGCTATTATGATGCGTTATTAACGATGGGTGAGCAATCTGCTAAAACACAAATTTGGTCGACCCCTGAACAAGCCTACCAAATAGCGGATAAAAAACGCTTTGGCTTATCAATTCAGTTATATACATTAAAAAATAAAGCCGGACTCGGGATTGGCGATTTTAGTGATTTACTTGAGTTGGCAACCTTATGTGCAAAGCAAAATATGGACTATATTTTACTTAACCCATTGCACTTATTGTTTGCAGATAACCCTGAGTGCGCCAGCCCCTACAACCCAAACAATCGTGCCTTACTCAATCCGCTATATATCGCAATTAATTTATCGCCAGACAGCTTTAACAATCCGGATTTAACTGAGTTGTTATCTGCTAATACCTCAAGCAAATACAGCGACCAAAATGTAGCCTTTATTGATTATAGAACGGTTACTGAGAGCAAATATGCTGCTTTTAAGCTGCTTTTTAAGCATTTTCAACAACAGGGCAGTCAAACACGGCAAAACGAATTTAGTGCGTTTTGTAAACAGTACAGTGATGTACTTGCTATGTTAGAAACCACAGAGCCCACATTTGAATATTACCTCCAATGGCAAGCACACAGCCAACTCGCGCTATGCCAACAGCATTGTATTGAGCAAGGGATGGCGATTGGTTTAATTAATGATTTAGCGGTGGGTTGTGCTAATGAGGGCACTGAATTTAAATACCAGCAGGGATTATTTAGTCAAGATGCAACCCTTGGCGCACCACCAGATCCTTGGGCACCTAACGGCCAAAATTGGGGGCTGCCAGCAATAAACCCGCAGCGCCTTGCTGACAATAACTATCAGTTTTATCGCTCACTCATACGCGCCAATATGGATGCAGCAGGCGGGTTACGAATCGACCATGTAATGGCGATTAGGCGTTTGTGGTGGTGTTTCATAAACAATAATACCCAAGATGGCTGTTATGTGTACTACCCATTTGAGCATTTATTAGCAATTTTAAAAATTGAATCTCATCTTAATCAGGTCATAGTAATAGGCGAAGATTTAGGGGTTGTTCCACCGGAGGTAAAAGAGGCACTGGTTGATAGTGGCATTTTCTCAAACAGCATATTTTATTTTGAAAAACAACAAAATGATGAATTTGTAAATAGTGATGACCTTAGCGAGCAATGCCTGCTGATGATAGCCAATCATGATGTACCGCCATTTGTGGGCTGGTGGCAGCATAGCGATTTAAAAATTAAACAGCAGTATGGGCTGATTGATACTGATGAGTATCAGCAGTTAGTTCAGCAGCGAGAGCAAGAGCAGCACCGGCTATTACGCTTTTTAAATCCGCAAAACACTTCCTTGTCACTTAACACGGATGCTTTTGACGTTTATAGCGCTTTGGCTGTATGTTTAGCTAAATCGCCGTCTCGTTTACTTGCATTACAGCTTGATGATTTAGACAAGCAACACTACCCAGTCAATATTCCTGGCACCGACAAAGAGTATCCTAATTGGCGACGGGTACTGACACATACGTGCGACGATATTTTTAAAGATAATGCTGCTCTTTTGGCTGCAATACATTCAATAAGGAATGCGTAAATGGGCAGTACTAAAAATAAGGTATCAACGCAATTAGTTGATTATGACGCACAGGTAAACGCTTTAACTGCAGGGCGATTTAAAGACCCGTTTAGTTTTTTAGGCGCGCACAACATCCAAAGTGGCACTGAAATACGCGTGTATTTGCCAGCGGCATTACGCGTCGAACTGTTAATTGATGGTCAAGTTATTAGCGCGTTACGCTATAAACACAGTGATTTATTTATCGCTGAGTTATCAAGCATGCCTAGCAGTGTTTACCAATGCCAGGTTAGTTATGAAAATAGCGATGTTACATTTTACGATGAATACAGCTTCAGCAGTACATTGGATGAACAAGCTATGTACTTGTTTAACGAAGGTAGCCTTGAGCATGCTTATACTCACCTAGGTGCGCAATTTACTACACAACAAGGGGTAGATGGTGTTCGTTTTTGTGTGTGGGCGCCTAATGCCGCCAGTGTATCGGTTATTGGTGAGTTTAATTTTTGGCAAGCGAATCGCCATTTTATGCGATTTCATCCGGCCAGTGGGGTATGGGAATTATTTATCCCGGGTTTAAGTGCAGACATGTGCTACAAATTTGCTATTACTACGCTCAGTGGCGAGGTCTTAGATAAAGCCGATCCTTTTGCGTTTAAAATGCAGCAAGCACCGGGCACTGCCAGTATATTACAGTACAAACCAGCGCCTATTTTGCTAAGTGAACAAGCGATTATAAATCGCCAAAAGCGTAATCATATTGATGCGGCTATCAGTATTTATGAAGTGCACTTAGGCTCTTGGCAACGCGCTGAGCATAACCGTTACTTAAGCTACACCGAGCTTGCAGATAAGCTTGTAGGCTACGTGATTGAAATGGGGTTCACGCATTTACAACTTATGCCGATCAGTGAATACCCGTTTGATGGCTCTTGGGGTTATCAGCCAGTAGGGCTGTTTGCACCTACGAGCCGCTTTGGTGATTACAACAGCTTTAAATACTTAGTTGAACAATGCCATAAAGCTAATATAGGCATATTACTTGATTGGGTCCCTGGGCACTTTCCAAGCGATCCGCATGGCTTACATTGCTTTGATGGCACCCATTTATACGAACACGCTGATATGCGCCAAGGGTTTCATCCTGATTGGAACACCTATATTTATAATTATGACCGCCCTGAAGTAAAAAGCTTTTTAATTTCTAATGCGATGTATTGGCTTAGCCAATTTGGCATAGACGGACTACGTGTGGATGCGGTGGCATCGATGCTTTATCTTGATTACAGTCGTAAAGAAGGACAGTGGGTAGCTAATTGTTATGGCGGTCGAGAAAACTTAGGGGCTATAGAGTGCCTAAAACAAGTGAACTTACGCAGTTATAAAAATAACCCCGGCATTATGATGGTTGCCGAGGAGTCAACGGCTTGGCCTGGGGTCACGCAAAGTGTTGAACACAATGGCTTAGGTTTTGGTTATAAATGGAATATGGGCTGGATGAATGACAGCTTAGATTATATGCAGCAAGATCCGTTATTTAGAAAATATCACCATCATAAAATGACATTTTCTATGGTGTATGCATTTAGTGAAAATTACATTTTACCGCTCAGTCATGATGAAGTGGTGCATGGCAAGGGATCACTACTAAACAAAATGCCTGGTGACGATTGGCAGCAGTTTGCAAACTTGCGTGCTTATTATGCGTTTATGTGGGCACACCCAGGTAAAAAATTACTGTTTATGGGCGCCGAAATAGCACAGCGTAAAGAGTGGGATCATGACCATTCACTAGACTGGCACTTGCTTGAGCATCAAAGTCATCAAGGTATTCAGCATACGGTTAAACGTCTTAATCAAGTGTATCAAGCGCATCCATCTTTATATGAGCTTGATAGCTGTGCAACGGGCTTTTCATGGATAGATAATAATAACAGCCAGCAGAGTATGTTTAGCTTTATTCGTTATGCTAAAAATGCTGACCACTTTATGGTTATTGTCGCTAATTTTACACCAACGGCTTATCAACACTACACCTTAGGTGTGCCAGCGAAGGGCATATATAAAGTGGTATTAAATACCGATGAGGTTTGCTTTTTTGGCTCAGGTTATCGTGTCACAGAGGATAAAAACCAGCTTATCCACTCAGTCGTTCAGCCAAGTCATGGGTTTGATCACAGTATTACAGTTAATATTGGTGGCTTAACCACACTTTACTTAGAAAAGGTGAATGATGAGTAATTGCTTTGAGGTTACTCAGGGTGCGCCTTTGCCACTGGGTTCGAGTGTACAAAACCAAGGCGTTAACTTTGCCTTGTATGCGCCTAATGCAAGCCAAGCTTTTGTGTGCTTATTTGATAAAAGCGGCCATACAGAAATATTAAAAATAGCCATGAATATTAATGAAGGCGGCGTATGGAGCATTCACATAGCCCCATTAAGCACAGGCGCATTGTATGGCTTTAGGGTTGATGGCGAATACAGCCCAGAAAAAGGCATGTTGTTTAATGAACATAAATTACTGATTGATCCGTATGCAAAAGACTTGTTTAACGAATTTACTTGGAGCGAACGACATTACGGGCAAATGCCCATTGGCACTAAAAGTGTGGTTAATAATGCGATAGATATGCCTAAATCAAAAGTGACTGCGTCGGTAGCTTATACACAAACAAAGCCACAGCATAGTTGGGCCAATACCGTTATTTATGAGTGCCATGTTAAAGGTGCCACCTGTCGCCATCCTGATATCCCTAAAGCACTACAAGGGACATTTTTAGGTTTGAGTCATCCCAGTTTTATTGATCATTTAAAAAGTTTAGGGGTAACAGCTATTGAACTTTTGCCTGTGCATGCTTTTATAAGTGAACAATTTTTAACCGCTAAAGGACTGCAAAATTACTGGGGCTATAATAGTCTTAACTTTTTCACTCCTCATAAAGACTATTTGGTTAATGACGATATAAACGAATTTAAACAAATGGTGAGCGAGTTACACCGCGCCAATATTGAAGTTATTTTGGATGTGGTATACAACCACACCGCAGAGGGAGGAAATGATGGCCCTATTTTATCTCTGCGAGGGCTCGACAACCTAACATATTATCGCACCATTGAGGGGCAACCCAATGTTTATATTAATGATACAGGGTGTGGCAATACGTTAAATATCGATCACCCTAAAACCTTACAATTGGTACTCGACAGCTTACGTTACTGGGTTGAAGTTATGGGCGTTGATGGCTTTCGATTTGATTTAGCCACCATTTTAGCGCGTTCAAATACGGGCTTTAGTGCGTCTCACACCTTTTTACAAGCAATTGCCCAAGATCCTGTGTTAAATAAAGTTAAACTGATCAGTGAGCCGTGGGATATAGGCCCTGGTGGTTATCAGCTTGGTGCATTTCCTTCACCTTGGCGAGAGTGGAACGATCAATATCGTGATGTGATTAAACGCTTTTGGCAAAGTGAAAAAGGCATTATTAGTGATGTGGCAAAGCGTTTACATGGCTCGTTTGATATTTTTGAACACAGTAACCGAGGCCCGCTAAATAGCATTAACTTTATTACCAGCCATGATGGGTTTACGTTAGCCGACTTAGTCAGTTATGAGCAAAAACATAACCAGGCCAACGGTGAAAACAACCAAGATGGTCATAGCGCTAATTATTCGTTTAACTGCGGGGTTGAGGGATTTACCAGCGACTCAGAAGTAATGAGTTTGCGCTTACAACAGCAAAAAAACTTTCTACTCACCTTATTACTCTCCAAAGGCGTGCCAATGATAGCCGCTGGCAGTGAGATGGCGCACTCGCAAGGCGGTAATAATAACGCTTACTGTCAAAATAATCGCACCAGCTGGCTTGCTTGGAAAGACTCACAACTGAATCATTCATTGATTCAGTTTATTGATGATGCGCTAAAAATCAGGCGTGGTCACAGTGCATTTAAACACAGTGTGTTTTTGGATGATATTGATGAGCGCTTCACCGTTAAATGGTTTACCGAGCAAGGTAAAAAAATGGATGAAACACATTGGCATGAAGATACACGTCAATTTTTAATGTATAGCTTACTTGATAAGCAAAATAAGCATGCGTTATTAATTATTCTTAATGCTAGTAAACAGCCTGTGGTCTGCCAATTACCACAATCGCCCATTATCGCGCCATGGACGTTAGTGTTATCAAGTGTAAATAACGCATCATCTGTTATTCAAGAAGATGCAACCGTGAATATTTCAGCACAAAGTAGTTGGGTTTTTAGTGCCAATTTAGAAGGCGATGATTATGACTAAGCAAGACGAGCAAGTGTGTGTAGTAAAAGGCTGGCAAGCAGGCCCAGTGATAGACGAAAGTACTTTAAGTGATGATTTAACACGGCACTTTTATTACACCTTAGGACGTGATGTGGTGGGCGAGTCACAGTTGTATTTGTATCATGCATTAGCACTGACGATCAGAGACCGATTAGTGGCACGCTGCAGGGAAACCAATCAACAAATAAAACAACAAAAACGCCGTAAAACAGCCTATTTATCGTTAGAGTTTTTAATGGGCAGAGCGCTGGGTAATGCGGTATTAAATCTAGATTTAGAATCACAAGTTACAAAGGCACTGCAAGCTTACTGTACTGAGCTTGAAAGTGTGGAACAAGCTGAGCATGATGCCGGTTTAGGCAATGGCGGCTTAGGGCGACTAGCGGCTTGCTTTTTAGATAGCTGTGCCAGTTTAGCGCTGCCAGTGGTCGGTTATGGTATTCGTTATGAATATGGCATGTTTAATCAGTCAATAAAAGAGGGTAATCAGGTTGAGCAACCAGATAACTGGTTACGAGAAGGTCATCCTTGGGAATTAAGCGCACCGGAGCAAGCTAAACGGGTTAAGTTTTCTGGTTATGTACAAAGCTACACCGATAAATTTGGCCGTGAGCATCGCCAATGGATCAGTTCTCAAGATGTATTAGCAGTGCCTTATGATGTACCTATTCCGGGCTATAAAAATAATATTGTTAATACCCTTAGACTTTGGAAGTCTGAAGCAACGGACGAATTTAACTTAACAGAATTTAATGCCGGAAGTTATTCTGAAGCGGTAGCACAAAAAAATCTCGCTGAGCAAATAACCATGGTGTTGTACCCTAACGACAGCAGTGAAAATGGTAAAGAGCTGAGATTACGTCAACAATACTTTTTATCATCGGCAAGTATTCAAGATGTACTTACACAATGGATTGAACAATACGGTAATGATTTTACTGAATTTGCTCAGCATCATGTGTTTCAGCTTAACGATACCCACCCAAGTATTGCGGTTGCCGAGCTGATGCGAATTTTAGTTGATGACCATGAACTGGATTGGGTTCAGGCATGGAATATCACTACCAAAACCATGGCTTACACAAATCATACCTTACTACCAGAGGCTTTAGAGAAGTGGTCGGTATCGTTATTTGCTAAATTATTACCGCGTATTTTAGAGATTATTTATGAAATTAATGCCCGCTTTTTAGCCGAGGTGGCCATGCATTGGCCAGGTGATGTGCAAAAACAACGGGATTTATCATTAATTGAAGAAGGGGGCGAGCCGCAAATACGTATGGCCTTTTTAGCCATTGTCGGCAGCTATTCTGTTAATGGTGTGGCAGCACTACACACGCAGTTATTAACCGCGGGTTTGTTTAAAGATTTTTATGCGCTATGGCCTGATAAATTTAACAACAAAACCAATGGTGTTACTCCACGGCGCTGGCTTGCATACTGCAATCCGAGTTTAAGCCAGATCATTAGCGAAAAAATAGGTAAAGACTGGATAGGTGATTTTGCACAAATTAGCCAATTACGTCGTTACTACGATGACCCCCAGTTTCATATAAATTGGCAACAAGCAAAACAACAAAACAAACAACGCTTAGTTGATTTAGTAAAACAAAGATGTGGCGTAGAGTTTGATATTAACATGCTGTTTGATGTGCAGGTAAAACGTATTCACGAATATAAACGTCAGTTACTTAACATTTTACACGTTATTCATTTATATGACCGCATACGCCGTGGCGACACACAAGGCATGGTGCCTCGCTGCGTTTTATTAGGTGGTAAAGCAGCACCGGGTTACATGATGGCTAAAAAAATCATTAAGCTGATTAATAATGTTGCTGAGGTGATCAATAAAGACCCACAGGTATCTGCTTTTCTAAGAGTCGCGTTTTTACCTAATTATAATGTAACCGCCATGGAAACCATTTGCCCTGCAACGGACTTATCGGAGCAAGTATCAACCGCGGGCAAAGAGGCCTCAGGTACCGGCAACATGAAGTTTATGATGAATGGCGCGCTAACAATAGGCACCCTAGATGGCGCTAATATTGAAATACGTGACGCTGTTGGGGCTGAGAACTTCTTCTTATTTGGCGCACAAGCTGAGCACATTGACGACATAAAAGCGCATTATAACCCTAGTGAAATAATTGCGAATAACCCTGATTTGAATAGTGTGATGCATTTACTCGAAAGTGGCCATTTCAATCTATTTGAACCTGGCTTATTTGACGATGTGATTAATGGTATTAAAAGTAACAACGATCCTTGGTTAACCGCCCATGACTTTGCCAGCTATATAGCTGCGCAACGTGATGTTGATAAGGCCTATGCAGATCAAACATACTGGACTCAAATGAGTATTTTAAATACTGCCGCCAGTGGCTCATTTTCTAGTGACAGAACAATTAGTCAATATTGTGATGATATATGGCATTTAACTCCACTTGATACCACACACCAAACAGTAAAAACAAACACTGACACTAACAGCTGACACTAAACGGAGAGAGTAATATGCCCAGTTATGCAAATCGTTATATAAGTAATTTAACCAGAGAAACCTACGCTTTAATTCTTGCTGGAGGTCGCGGTTCTCGCTTGCATGAGCTAACCGACTGGCGTGCTAAACCCGCCGTTTATTTTGGTGGTAAACATCGTATTATTGATTTTCCACTATCAAATTGCATTAACTCAGGTGTAAGACGTGTCGGAATTGCAACGCAGTATAAATCTCATTCGCTAATACGCCATGTAAATCGTGCATGGGGGCATTTTAAAAAGGAATTAGGTGAGTCAGTTGAAATATTACCTGCGTCACAGCGCCATGGTGAAGAATGGTATTGCGGTACTGCCGATGCGGTATTTCAAAATATGGATATTATTCGCCATGAATTACCTAAATATGTAATGATTTTGTCAGGCGATCATGTATATCGTATGGATTACGGCGGTTTGTTAGCAAAGCATGTCGAAAATGGTGCTGATATGACCGTATGCTGTTTAGAAGTCGCGGTTGAAGAAGCAGCGGGTACCTTTGGCGTTATGACCGTTGATCAACAAAACCGAGTGCGACGATTCGATGAAAAACCAGCTGAACCAAGCTCTGTACCTGGTAAACCTGGTACGTGTTTAGCGTCAATGGGTAATTACGTTTTCAATACTGAGTTTTTATTTGAGCAATTACAAAAAGATTCACAAACAGAAGGCTCAGGGCGTGATTTTGGTCATGACATTATTCCAGCCATTATTGAAGAACATAATGTGTTTGCTTATCCGTTTAGAGATCCCGCACAAGTAGGGCAACCTTATTGGCGCGATGTAGGGACCTTAGATTCATTTTGGGAAGCTAATATGGAACTGGTTATGCCTGAGCCTCAATTGGATTTGTACGACCCTACTTGGCCAATTTGGACATACCAAGAGCAGCTTCCTCCAGCTAAGTTTATTTTTGATGATGACGATCGTCGGGGTATGGCTGTTGATTCAACCGTATCCGGTGGCTGTATTATTTCAGGCTCATTAGTAAGAAAGTCATTACTGTTTTCGAATGTACATATTCGCTCATATTGTACTATTGAAGAGTCGGTGGTTTTACCCGGTGTTATAGTTAACCGTGGGTGTAAAATAAAACGTGCCATTATTGATAGAAGCTGTGAGATACCACCTGGACTAGAAATTGGTTATGATCGCCAATCTGACGAAGCCAATGGCTTTAGAGTATCTAAAAAGGGAATTGTTTTGGTAACCCGTGAGATGCTGACAAAGTTAAATCAATAATTAAAAGAGCAAGGCGAAAGCCTTGCAGCAAACTATAAGAGTAAATTAATGCATATATTAATGGTTGCTGCAGAGAATGATGCGTTACCTAATGCCAAAGTTGGTGGTGTTGCTGATGTTATTCGTGATTTACCAAAGGCGTTAGTGGCGCAGGGGCTGACGGTAGATGTGGTTATTCCTGATTATGGTTTTGAACTAGGTGAGCGCTGTTTTATTGGTGAAGTGAGTGTGGCATTTAAGTCACAGACCCACGTTTTATCTTTGTTTGAAATTCCACAGAATCAAAAAGGGGTGAGGCAAATAGTGATAAGTCATCCTCTTTTTAGTCAATCATTGAGTGTGTATTGTAACGACAACGATAATAGACCATTTGCTACCGATGCAACCAAGTTTGCACTGTTTAATGCCGCTATTTGTGAAGCGCTTTTACAAGGGGTATTAACACAACCCAACACGTTACATTTGCATGATTGGCATAGTGCCTGTGTGGCCGTGTTACTTAAATTTAATCCTCGTTATGGCAAGCTTGCTAAGCTGCGCTTGGTATATACGGTGCACAATTTAGCTTTGCAGGGAATTCGTCCTTTTAAAGGGGATGATTCAAGCTTAGAAGCATGGTTTCCCTCGTTAAGTTACGACGGGCAACGATTATGCGACCCTCGTTATCCGCATTGCTTTAACCCTATGCGCAGTGCCATTAATTTAGCCGACAAAGTACATGTGGTTTCACCGAGTTATAGCCAAGAAGTGCAAATAGCAAGTAATGACGCCCACGGATTCTTTGGTGGCGAAGGACTTGAACGAGATTTACAGCAAGCGGCTGAGCAAGGCAAATTAATTGGCATACTCAACGGCTGTGATTACGCAATTCAAGACGAACATGAAGCAACTTATAGTAAGCTATTAGAGCAAATAGAATCGACTTTGTTTAGTTGGATGGCAAAAAGCGCGCAATTACACAGCAGCCACTACATCGCTCATCAGCGTGTTTTACAATTTATGGCGTGTGATAAGCAAGGGCCACTTGTAACAAGTGTAGGGCGGCTCACTGATCAAAAAGTATTGTTACTTTGCCAGCAACAAAGCAAAGACCTGACTATTGATTCAGTGTGTCAGATCATTAATCAATTTAAGGGGCGTTTACTTGTGCTTGGCTCTGGCGATAGTAAACTTGAACACCTTTTTACCTGCGCCATGGCACGTAATAACAACTTTTTGTTTTTAAAAGGCTATGGGCAAGGTGTTGGCGATTTAATGTATCAATTAGGTGATCTATTTTTAATGCCGAGTTCTTTTGAGCCCTGTGGAATTAGCCAGATGCTCGCAATGCGAGCCGGCCAACCTTGCTTAGTGCACAGTGTCGGAGGTTTAAAAGATACCGTAGAGCATAATGTCAGTGGATTTTGTTTTAACGGCGATACGCTAAGTACACAAGCTAATGCACTCTTGCAGAGTTTAACTGAGGCACTTAGCCTATATCAAACAAACCCTAAGCAATGGCAAGCAATAAAAAGGCGAGCTGCTGATGCACGATTTAGTTGGGATAGTGTGGTAACTGATTATATAACATACTTATATTAAAAAATTTTATAAAGTTCAGTGACATCCCTTCTTGTTTACGCTTTAATTACTTAGTCTGGTGGAAATAATATAAAGTAGGTAATGTGTCTGTATTTGTGGCAAGGCAAGCAATACTAAATAGGAATCAAAATGTAGTTGCTTATGAACTGCTATTTCGCGATAGTCCTGAAAATTGCTTTCCTGGTGTGTCTGATGGCCAAGCAACGGCGAGGCTTATCATGGAAAACCAGCTTAACCTAGGTACTCGTCACATTACCTCGGGTAAAAAAGCATTGATCAATATTGGCCCTGAGTCGTTAAAACTTGATTTGTGTGATTTTTTACCTTGTAAAGATGTGGTTATTGAATTACTTGAGACCATAGAGCCCACCGACGATACCTACGAGCTATGTCGTAAACTATTCCACAGTAACTACAAATTAGCCCTTGATGATTTTGTTTATAAGCCGCAGTGGGAGCGCTTTTTAAAGCTGGTCAACTTAATTAAATTTGATATTCGCCTTACTCCACTTGCTGAAATTCCGCTGGTGGTGAATAAGCTTAAAAAATACAAAAATATTAAACTACTAGCCGAAAAAATAGAAACCGTTGAAGAATATAAATTGGCCCGTAAAATGGGCTTTGATTATTTTCAAGGTTATTATTTTGCGCGCCCAGTGATGATAGAACAAAAAGATATGCACTATAATTACGGCCTAGTGATCGCCATTTACTCAGAAGTAATGAAGCCAGATCCTGATGTTAAAGTGATCACCGGTTTATTTGAGCTTGATGCGGCATTGGCCTACAAGTTACTGCGTTTATTAAATAGCGGTGTGTTTCCGCTACAAAGCCAAATTTCGTCGTTAAAACAAGCGTTAGTTTACCTCGGCCAAGCACGTTTAAAAAAGTTTGTTAACTTAATTGTCACTGCCCATACAGCTCGCTCTAAGCCTATAGAGCTCATGCAGATGTGCGTTATTCGCGCACGGTTTTGTGAATTAATAGCCGCAAAAGTTGCTAAGCAGGTTCAAGGTGAAGCATTTTTAACGGGGCTTTTTTCACTGCTCGATGCTATTTTAGACAAGCCAATGGACTTGCTGGTTGATAAACTTCCATTCCCGGAAGATATAAAAGCAGCGTTAACTGGTGAAAAAAATAACTTATATTATATCCTTGAAACAGTCAAAGCCTACGAAACAGGAAGCTGGTGGGCGCTTGAGAAAGCGGTATTACTGATTAATTTAGACAGTGCTTTTTTACCAAAATTATACAAACAAGCGGTACAATGGGCCGATAGCTATAAAGATAATATTTAGGGAATTCATGCTTTGCGCAATTATAATATGGACTTTATAAGGGGCGTAGCCGTACTTGGTCTGGTATTTATTAACTGTTTTTCCTTTGCTATTTTCGAGCTTAATTATACGCCACTCACAACATCACCACCTAGCGATCAGTTTCTAAACATACTAAGCCTTATATTTGTTGAAGGGCGGTTTCGCACATTATTTACGTTATTATTTGGTGCGGGTCTTTGTATTCAGTATCAGCGATACCAATGCACTGAGCCACTAAAAAAACGATTACATTGGCTGATTGTGTTTGGCTTAATACATGGTTTTTTATTGTGGGCGGGCGACATTTTGTTTTTATATGGGGTGTCAGGTTTATTTATATTACGCTATTTAGATTACACGAATGAAGAGCTTAAAAACAAAGCGGCGCTTTTTACTTTTATTTCTTTAATGACCATTGCCATATTTATGTTAGGGCTTAATGAGGAACCACTCTATAGGGATTCTCCCGAGTTTGACCAGATATATAATAGTTATTACCAAAGTATTGGTGCGCATTTTAGCCAAAATATAACAATGAGCATTTATATGTTGCTGGCTGTGCCAATTTTATTACTGTGGGCAAGTGCTGGCTTTATGCTAATTGGTATTGTTGCCTACAAATGTAATGTGTTTAGTGATGGATTTAGCAGGTCGGGGCTAATTAAACTTGCTGTGTTAAGTGTGTTGCTGACTAGCTTACGATTAGTGTTAGAGTCATATGAACAAGGTATTGGTTATGCGTTACAAGAGCCTGTTAATGAACTTGCTGCCTTATGTGTTGCACTGCTTTATATTCATTTAATTGTTAAACTTTGCGACAACAGCGCCTACATAGGGAGGCTTATCCAACAAGTTGGACGTTTAGCGTTTACGTTATATATAAGCCAAACCATTATGCAGTTATTATTGTTTAAAGTGTTTTTTCCGCAGTGGACGCTTAGTTTTAATCGACTCGATTATTGGCTTGTTGCCATTAGCTTAGTGATTGTACAGCTTATATTTACAGCTATTTATTGCCGTTATTTTAAGCAAGGCCCGCTTGAATACCTATGGCGTAAATTAGCAAAAATTAACCGCGAAAAAATAGCTTGAGTAGTTTAAACTATGCGCCTTTATATTTAAGAAGATTTGCCTGATGACAGACTTAAAGCGTTTAAATAAATTTATTAGTGAAACAGGGTTTTGCTCTCGCCGCGAAGCCGATAAATATATTGAGCAAGGTCGTGTTACCGTAAATGGCGAATTACCAGAAATGGGTGTTAAAGTTGCCCAATCTGATGTGGTATTAGTGGATGGTAAGCCATTAAAAGCGCCACCTAAACGTGTGTATATTGCTTATAATAAACCTGTGGGCATTACCTGTACCACAGAGCGTAAAATTCAAAGTAATATAGTTAAAGCCGTTAATTACCCTGAACGTATATTTCCGATTGGTCGTTTAGACAGACCCTCAGAAGGGCTGATTTTTTTAACCAATGAAGGCGATATCGTTAATAAAATTTTGCGAGCTGGCAATAACCACGAAAAAGAATATGTGGTTACTGTAGACAAACCACTTAATCGTCAGTTTGTAAATAAAATGGCGAACGGTATTCCTATTTTAGATACTGTCACTAAAAAATGTAAAGTTACTCAGACTGGTGCGCAGCAATTTAGCATTATTTTAACCCAAGGTTTAAACCGTCAAATTCGCCGTATGTGTGAATACTTAGGCTACGAAGTGGTTACACTAAAACGTGTGCGTATTATGAACGTAACCCTCAAAGGATTGAAAGTAGGGCAGTGGCGACATTTAAGCGACGCTGAAATGGCGGTCATTAACGACTCGATTGCTGATTCAGGTAAAACGCAAGAACACTCACTTTATGATGATGCTGAACAGCGCAATAACACAGAACAAGCTAAAAATAGTCACGCTAAACCTGCTCATAAGCGTGATTTTCAGGGCGGAAAACCACGTCGTGAAAATAATGACGAGCAACAAAAGCAGGCTAAAAAAAGTAGCCGAAATACGCCTTATCAAAAACGCTCTACTACTTATGTGGGTAAATCAAATACTCACAAAGCAAATACTGCCACAGGAAACAAAACCCGCAGCAGTGGCACGTTAAGCTTAAAAAAGTAATTAAGCTTGTTTAACAAAGCAAATAAAAACGCAGCCTTAGCTGCGTTTTTTGTTAGCCTACTATTTTTTAGGGTAATCAATCCTAAATACCACAGTGTATAAAACCGGCACTACAATTAGCGTCAGTATGGTAGCAAACCCTAAGCCAAACATAATGGTGACCGCCATCGACTGAAAAAATACGTCGAATAATAACGGGATCATGCCAAGTATTGTTGTGATAGCGGCCATGGCTACAGGGCGCACACGGCTTACGCCTGAGTCAAACACTGCTTGATAGGGTGATTTACCTTCACTCAGTTCTAAGTTTATTTGATCAACTAGTACAATGCCGTTTTTAATTAGCATGCCGCTTAAGCTTAGTAAGCCTAGTAGCGCCATAAAGCTAAACGGCGCATTCATCACTAATAAGCCTGCACTAACACCAATAATAGCCAGCGGTACAGTTGCCCAAATAACCAAAGGTTTTTTCACTGAGTTAAACAGTAATACTGTTACTGCAAACATTGCTAAATAGCCCAGTGGTAACGAGCCAAAAATAGCCTTTTTCGCTTTGCTTGATGATTCGAACTCGCCGCCCCATTGCATTTCATAGCCACGGGGTAAATCAATTGCTTCAACCTCAGCGCGAACCCGAGCAAATAATTTTGCAGGCGTTTCATCACCCAAAACATCATGATCTGCCATCACAGTAATGGTGCGTTTACGATCGCGACGCATAATTAAGCTGTCTTCCCACTCAACAATAAATTCATCAACCACTTGGGTAACCGGCACAAACACGCGTAAAACAGGGCTATAAATTTGTAAATCGTGAACACTGTCTACATTTAAGCGCTCGCTTGCCGGTGAACGGGCAATAATAGGCAATAATTGCGTACCATCACGATATACACCCACTTGCTTACCCGATAGGCTCGTTAACAGAACTTGGTCAAGATCAAATTTGGTGATCCCCAAACGGCGCGCTTTTTGTTCATTAAATTGCGGACGAATCATTTTAGTACGTGCACGCCAATCATCTCGAATGTTAAAGGCACCGTCGTCTTTAGCGATAATCTCTTTAGCCTGTGATGATAGCTGTCTTAAAACAACCGGATCGGGGCCTGAGAACCGCGCCTCTATTTTAGCATCGGTTGACGGACCAATTTCCATTGGTTTTACTTTTAACTTTGCTGACAGCGGATGTTGCTGTGCGTAATCACGCACCTTTTGCATGACTTTTGCGACGGCTTCACGATTGGTGACACGAATAATTAACTGCCCATAAGCAGGATAAGATTTTTCTGGCGCGTAAGTCAGCATAAAACGCGGCGCACCTTGGCCAACCGTACTGGTGATTTCTGTGACCAGTTCATTCTTTTGTAAATAAGCTTCTAGCTGCTTAATGCCCTCAAGGGTTGCGCGAATATCAGCGCCTTGATCTTGCCAGTAATCGACATAAAACATCGGGGTATTCGAGGCTGGAAAAAATGATTGTTTTACCGAGCCAAACCCCACTACAGCGCTACATAAAAGGGCAACCATAAGGACTAAGGTTGTTTTTCTAAAGCGCATAGCTAAATTTAATGTCGCTTTATAACCATTGAATATGATGCCTTGATAAGGGTCTTCATGCTCTTGATTATGTTCGTGTTTAAATTCGGTTTCTTTAAACATTAAATGGGCAAAAAACGGGGTGAGGGTAATTGCGGTGATCCAGCTTAATAGCAATGAGATAAACAGCACCCAAAATAAGCTACCAGCAAATTCACCACTGGCATCTGAGCTTAAACCAATCGGTGCGAAAGCGGTTATGGCAATAACTGTTGCGCCAAGTAGTGGCCACTTAGTTTGATCGACAATATTAATTGCCGCTTTAAGCTTTGTTTGTCCGCGCTTGAGGTTGATGAGAATACCTTCGGTCACAACAATGGCATTATCGACCAGCATACCTAGTGCAATAATTAGCGCACCTAATGATATGCGTTGTAAGTCAATCGCAAACAGCTTCATAAATATAAAGGTGCCTAATACGGTCAGTAATAATATACCGCCGATTAAAACCCCACTTTTAAAGCCCATAAAAATAAGTAGTACTATAATAACTATTGCAATGGCCTCTATTAAACTAACAATAAAGCCATCTACCGACTGCTCTACTTCTTTAGGTTGGTTATACACTGAGCTAATATCAATACCATGCGGGCGTTGATACTCAAGAGATGCTAAGTGCTCATCTATGTGTTTACCCACATCAACAACATTAACCCCAGACATAAACGACACACCAATAAGCAGAGCATGTTGTTGATTGTAATGAATCACATTAGTCGGTACTTCAGCATATTCACGGTAAACCTTTGCAACATCGCCTAGATAAATGAGTTCGCTGGCACCAGGCTTTGAAATTAATAAGGTTTCAAGTTCTTTTACATCTTTAAATTCACCAGTAGGGTGCAAGCGAATAGACTCATCACCCACGCGAATACGTCCAGCGTTAGATACGGTGTTTTGTGATTGCAGTAAATCATAAATATGACTAGGCGCAATACCGAGTTGGGCAAGCTTTTGCGTCGATACCTCAACCATTACTTGTGGCTGCTGTTGGCCCGCAATTGTAACTTTGCTCACTCCTTTGACTAAAACAAGTTCACGTTTTAAATAATCAACATAGTCTTTTAATTCATCATACGAGTAGCCATCGCCCGTGACGGCAAACATAACGCCGTAAACATCGGCAAAATCATCAATCACATTACTGGGGTAAACACCACTTGGTAGCGACGGGCTAAGGTCGTTTATTTTACGACGCATTTCATCCCATATTTGTCTTAGCTCCTGTTTACGATAGGTGCTTTTCATTTCTACGGTAATTTGTGATTTACCATTGGATGAAATAGAGGTGACATAATCAACATAGGGGAGCTGTTGAATGGCATTTTCAATCGGAAATGTCACTTCTTCTTCGACTTGCTGTGGAGAGGCACCTGGATATAAAGTGATCACCATGGCTTTTTTTAAAGTGAATTCAGGATCTTCCAGCTGGCCTAAATCAAAATAAGATACACTGCCGCCAATTAACAGCAACAGCGTAAACATCCAGCTAATGACTTTTTTCTCAATAGATAGTTGCGCAAAGCCCATAATTATAAGCCTCGCTCTTTATTCCAAGGACGAACAGACATGCCCTCTTGTAAAGAGTGAACACCGGCAGAGACAATTTGTTGGCCTTCTTTTACGCCGCTAAGCACTTCGATAGTGTCGTGATGCAATTGGCCCACTTGTACTGCTTGTTTATGCACAGTGCCAGTTTGCTGATTAAAAACCCACACATAGGCATTATCGCTTAGGCTTTTATTAGGATCTGAAAATACCGACTCAATAGGTAAAATAGTGTAAGGGGTTTGTGAGCGTGTAACTTTACTCAAATCTATCATCACTTGTCCCGACATACCCGCAAGTAAGTTAAAATCTTTTGGCACCGGTAATGAAAACACCACTTTATAGGTGAGTGTTGCAGGATCGGCTTGGGTATCCCATTCTTTAAGCGTTAGTTTGTATTGCTTGTCGTGATAGCCATCAAATTCAACCATAGGTTGGTATTGGGTATCTTTTTGAATACGCGCCACGATTTTTTCAGGAACCTGTATTTCTACATCCATAAAATCGCGGGTTTCTAGGCGCAGAACATTTTGTTTTGCTTGAATACTCTCAAAGTTTTTTACAAACACTTTAGCTACTATGCCAGCAAAAGGAGCACGAAGCTCACTGTATTCTAAATTGGTTTCTGCAATTTTAAAGGCTGACTCAGCGACTTGTTTATTGGCAACGGCTTGATCAAGCTCTGATTGACTGGTGATGTTTTTGTCGAATAATTGTTTAATGCGTTTTAGCTGTGATTTTGCCAGTTCATAGCGCGCTTTACGTTCGTTATATTGTAATTGAAAATCCTCAGGATCTAACTTAGCCAATAGTTGTCCTTTTTCAACTTGTTCACCAGCTAATACAGGAAATTCAACCAACTCACCGTTGACCCTAAAAGCAAGATATGAGCCTTGGTTTGCAACCACTTCAGCAGGAAAACTGCGTATGTTTGTTTGCGAATCATGACCAATACTAAATAATTTAACAGGGCGAATCGGCTCTTCTTTAACTATTTTCTCGGGCTCCGAGCAGCCTATTAAACTTAGTAATGTCGCAGATAGTAAACATAAGCGAAACAGTGGCATGATATCTCCATGATAAAAAAAGGCTAAATAAGTGTGTGCAGCATACGCTGCAAACATATAAAATAAAATTCATTAAATTTTAGAAACTCAATAAGTTTTACTTATGATGTGCTGAGTGGCCGATGAAACTTAACCAATTACAAATATTAGATGCTATTGTGCAAAGCGCGAGTTTAAGTGGCGCTGCATTAAAGCTACATAAAACTCAGCCTGCATTGACACTGGCGATTAAAAACTTAGAGGCGAAATTAGGTTTTGATCTACTCGACCGTTCAAAATACCGATTACAACTCACCGAAAAGGGGCGTATTTTTCATCGCGAGGCTAAACAACTTTTAAACGCGAATGAGCAGCTTACTCAGCTTGCAACCGAGCTGGCGCTGGGGAATGAAGCGCAATATAGAGTTTGCTACGAGCAAATTTGTCATGTGCAAAGTTATAACGAGATCATAAGTAATACTTTTAAGCATTTTTCTAGTACAGAATTTCGTTTAACCAGTGGTAAACGGTTTGTATCTTTAGAGCAAGTTAATACCGGTCAAGCCGAGCTTGGAATAGGCCCGTGGTTTGATTTATTTCATGCAACTGGCGATTTAGAAAGCTTACCCATTGGTAAACTAGATATTGGCATTGTAGGAGCTAAAGGGGTTTTACCTAAGCAGCTTACCTACGATGAGTTACAGCTTTACCCCTGTTTGGCTATGTTTGAAAGTGGCTTGAGCATAGACAGCGATAGACTTTCCTATTCAAAAGGGGCTGCGGTGATGAAAATTGATGATATATCTACCTTGAAGTCTTTTCTACTTTCAGGGGCGGGTTGGGCAATGATGAGTTTAGGGCATTGTAAAAAAGAAATTGCCGCGGGCTCATTACAGCAAATCATAGTTACCGACAGAGAGCACCAGTTTAGTGCGCAAATTAGAGCCTTTCGTCAGCATGCTATGCATCATGGGCCTGTAGCTCGTAAAATTTGGCAGCAATTTAAATTACTCAGTCAGGAGTATTTAAGCAAGAATGGACGTTAATAAAGAAACGGTAATTTACACTATCATAGCCAGTATACCCAAAGGCAATGTTGCCAGTTATGGCCAAGTAGCAGCACTTGCGGGTTATCCTAATAATGCTAGGTTGGTAGGTCGCTTATTAAAAGAGATGCCAAAAGATTCGGTGATCCCTTGGCATCGAGTGGTTAATAGCCAAGGTAAAATATCATTTCCCGAAGGGAGTGATAAATACCAAGAACAACGACAAAAACTGTTATTAGAAGGTGTTAATTTTGACAATAATAAAGTGAATATGCGCGAGTGTAGATGGGAGTGATATAACTATTCTCGGCAGATAAGTGCTCGCGTAGGTCTGATAAGCGAAGCGCCATCCGACAAAGTAAAATACCTTGCCAATAATTCTCAATATTTAATGTTGTCGAGTAGCCAGAGAGTGCCATGAGCGGATTTTAAAGGCGTGTATCTGAAAATCTGTTGGGTGGCGCCTTTGGCTTAACCAACCTACCTTTTAACGTAGGTTAAACAAGTGGCGGAGCCACGCCATCCGACAAAAATAATGAATTTACCAGAAACAACCCAATTTACCCGTTAGCGATATAAATAACTGATTTGTACTGTAAGTTAAACCATATATATTGACTGTCGGCTGAGTGCCCAGACTGTGTAAAAACTAATTTTTAATAAATTGTCTTGGGTATGTTCTTAGTTTGAAACCATTTAAGATGGT
>NZ_JALNTH010000035.1:0-78356 GCF_023161935.1 Pseudoalteromonas sp. 2CM28B | reverse complement strand
GATAATGTGTTACTCGTTGAGAAATTCGCCAAAGCCTTGTACAGCAATATGTCTAAAGAGGATTTGGCAAATCGCAATGATAGTGACCTATACGGTGCTGCACTCAGCCTTTGGAATGCACTAGAAAAAAACACCACGGACGACGCAGTAATTCGCGTTTTCAACCCTGAAGTAGCAAAAGATGGCTGGCAGTCATCACATACAATTGTAGAAATTATTGCTAAAGATATGCCATTTTTAGTAGATTCTGTTCGTATGGCTATGACCCGTGAAAATATAGCTTCTCACTTATTACTTCACTGCCCACTAAAAATTCAGCGTGACGATAACGCTAAAATTTCTGGTTTATCAAATTTAAAAGCAGAGCAAGAATCAACCTCTACTAAAACAGTGTTCTTTATTGAGATTGACCGCCAAACCGATGCATCTGTTATTGCGTCTTTCAAAAAAGAGCTCGAATCAGTATTGGTTGATGTTTCTATTGCGGTAGATGATTGGCAGCCAATTCGCGAAAAATTAGTCTCTGTTACAAAAGAAGTACCAAAACGTAAGCACAATAAAAATAAGAACGAAGTATCTGAAGCCGTAGAGTTTTTAGATTGGCTGGCTAAAGATAACTTTACTTTAATGGGTTATCGCGAGTACGAGCTTACCCCTGTACAAGGTGATTACCAGTTAAAAGGTAAAATGGACACAAGCCTTGGCCTGATGAAAAATTCAACCGATGAGCACACACGTTTATTATCTGAATTACCTGAATTTGCTCGCCAAGAAGCCCTCAGCAGTAATTTATTAGTATTAACAAAAACGAACTCTGTATCGCGCGTTCATCGCCCAGCCTACATAGATTACGTTGGTATTAAACGCTTTGATGATGAAGGCAATGTGGTTGGTGAAGACCGTTTTATCGGCCTATTTTCATCAAGCTTTTACAACAACAGCGCAGCAGATGTGCCTGTTCTAAAAACTAAAATTAACCGCATCATGGATATGTGTGACTTTGCTAAAGGCACCCATGCATACAAAGCGGTACTTAATATTTTAGAAACGTACCCACGTGATGAGTTAGTTCAAGCTCGTGAGAGCGAGTTACTCGAAGTAGCAATGGGTGTTTTACAAATTCAAGAGCGCGACATGTGTCGCTTGTTTGTGCGTAAAGACGCCTACGGACGTTTCTTCTCTTGTATGGTGTACGTCCCGCGTGAGCGATATAACACAGCACTGCGCCGAGAAACACAAGACATTTTAGCTAACGCCTTTAATTCTGACGAAAAAGTCGAATTTACTACCTATTTCTCTGAGTCAACACTGGCGCGTACACATTACACCGTTCGTGTGACCGATAACAATATCGAATATAACGTGAAAGACATCGAAAACAACCTAGTAGAAGCTGCTCGTACATGGGAAGATAAATTACAATCTGCACTGTTAGAGTCAGCAGGGGAAGCCCGCGGTAATGAGCTAAATCGTAAATATTGCAATGCGTTTGCACGCTCTTACAAAGATGAAGTACTACCGAGTGCTGCGGTTGTAGATATTGAAAAACTAGAATTGTTAAACGACGAGAACAAGCTAGAAATGTTGTTCTACCGTCCGCAAGAAGAAGCTAACAGCAATATTGTACGCCTAAGCTTGTTCCATAAAGATGAGCCAATTCACTTATCTGATGTTATGCCAATGCTAGAAAACTTTGGTTTACGCGTTGTAGGTGAAACGCCATATTCTGTTAAAACAAGTGATGGTCGTATCAATTGGATCATGGACTTCTCTATGCTGATTGACAGCAAAGGAATGGCCGACTTTGATAAGATTTCTGCTCGTTTTCGCGCTGCATTAACTAATGTTTGGGGCAACCGCCTTGAAAACGACGGCTTTAACCGCTTAGTATTAATGGGTGGTTTAACAGGTCGTGAAGCCTCTATTTTACGTGCCTATGCAAAATACATGCGCCAAATTGGGGTTACCTTCTCACAGACCTACATTGAGAGCACGTTTGCAAACTACCCGCATATTGCTGCGCAAATAGTTAACTTATTTGCTAAAAAATTCTCAGTAAAAAGCCCTGCAAGCCCTAAAACACTTGAGAAATTAAGTGCACAAATTTACTTAGAGCTTGAAAACGTAGCGAACCTTGATGATGACCGTATTATACGTTTATACGTAGATATGATTGTCGCAACACTGCGTACTAACTACTTCCAAAAAGATGAAACAGGTCAGTTTAAATCTTACGTGTCGTTTAAGGTACAGCCTAGCTTAATTCCTGATATGCCGCTTCCGCTGCCAGCATTTGAGATTTTTGTATACTCTCCGCGTGTAGAAGGTGTGCATTTACGTGGTGGTAAAGTTGCTCGTGGTGGCCTTCGTTGGTCAGACCGTCGTGAAGATTTCCGTACTGAGGTACTGGGCTTAGTAAAAGCGCAACAAGTTAAAAACACTGTAATTGTTCCGGTAGGTTCTAAAGGTGGTTTTGTATGTAAGCAGCTACCGAGTGAACGCGAAGCCTTTATTAAAGAAGGTCAAGAGTGTTACAAAATTTTCATCCGTGGTTTATTAGACATTACCGATAACATTGAGCGTGGTGAAATTGTACCGCCAGCTAATGTAACGCGTCACGATGAAGACGACCCATACTTAGTAGTTGCAGCAGATAAAGGTACAGCTACCTTCTCTGATATTGCTAACGGTATTGCTAACGAATACAACTTCTGGCTAGGTGATGCGTTTGCATCAGGTGGTTCAGTAGGTTATGACCATAAGAAAATGGGCATAACAGCAAAAGGTGCATGGGAGTCTGTTAAACGTCATTTCCGTGAAATGGATATTGACTGTCAAACTACCGACTTCACTGTGGTTGCTATTGGTGATATGGCCGGCGACGTATTTGGTAACGGCATGTTATTGTCTAAGCACATTCGCTTACAAGTCGCGTTTAATCATATGCACATATTTGTAGACCCTACACCAGATGCAGCGACCTCTTACCCAGAGCGTGAGCGCTTGTTTAACCTGCCTCGTTCATCATGGGAAGATTACAATAAAGATCTGATTTCAGCGGGTGGTGGGATTTTCTCGCGCGCAGCTAAATCGATTTCTTTAAGCCCAGAAATGAAAAAAATGCTTGGCACTAAAAAAGCAAGCATGACACCGAACGAGTTAATCAAAGCCTCATTAATGATGGAATTTGATTTACTGTGGAACGGTGGTATTGGTACTTACATTAAAAACAGCCACGAAACAGACGCTGATGTAGGGGATCGTGCAAACGATGCGCTGCGCATAAACGGTAAAGACCTTGGCGCTAAAATTTTAGGTGAGGGTGGTAACTTAGGTGCAACCCAATTAGGGCGTATTGAGTTTGCAGCCAAAGGCGGGCGTGTAAATACCGACTTTATTGATAACGTAGGCGGTGTTGCGTGTTCAGATAACGAAGTAAATATTAAAATTTTACTTAACGGCTTAGTTTCAGAAGGGGATTTAACACGTAAACAACGTGATGAGTTACTTTACTCTATGACCGACGAAGTGTCTGAGCTTGTACTTAAAGATTGTTACCGTCAAACACATACATTGTCGATTACACAGTCTAAAGGTGCATCAACTCTTAAAGAGAAGATCCGCTTTATTCATGCCCTTGAAAAAGAAGGCAAGCTAAACCGTGCAATCGAGTTTTTACCAACGGATGAAGAGTTGGCAGAGCGCGCTGCAGCAGGTAAAGACCTAACACGTCCAGAGCTTTCAGTATTAGTTTCGTACGCTAAAATGGTGCTTAAAGAGTCTTTAGTAACAGATGAAATTACTGAAAACCCGTACTACCGTCAGCTACTAGTTAAGTCTTTCCCGCGTCCACTGCGTGAAAAATTTAACGACGCGATGGATAATCACCCACTGCGCAAAGAAATCATTGCAACAAAACTGGCGAACAATATCGTTAATGACATGGGCTTAAACTTCATGGTACGCATGAACGAAGAGACCGGTGCTAACGAAGCTGAAATCGCAATGTGCTACTCAATTGCGAGTGAGATTTTTGAAATGCGTGAAACCTGGTCATCAATCAGCGCGCTAGATAATAAAATCCCAGCAGCGGTTCAAACCGAAATGCTGTACCAATTACGTCGTACTGTTCGCCGTGCAACACGCTGGTTCTTACGTCATCGTAATAAGGCACAAACAATTGAACAAGCTATCGAGTTCTTTGCGCCAACATTTAAAGATTTAAGCGAAAACTTAAATACGTACATGCAAGACAAAGAACACGAATGTTTAACTGGCAAAGCAAATGAGCTAGTTGAAAAAGGTGTACCTAAGCAAATTGCTAAGCGTATTATTGACCTTTCTAGCCTGTTCTCTGTAATGGATATTGCTGAAATAGCGCATAATTCAGGCCGCAGTGTGGCGATGGTATCTAATACCTACTTTAAACTTGGCTCGCGTATGGGCTTACACTGGTTCTTAGATCAAATTACTAACCAGCCTGTTTCTAATCATTGGCAAGCACTTGCCCGTGCGTCGTATCGTGAAGAGCTTGATTGGCAACAACGTACGCTTTCTCATGTTGTGCTAAACAGCTTTGAAGGTGACGAAAACGATGTTGATAATCAAATCGATCAGTGGATGGCCAGCCAAGATCTGCTGCTACAGCGTTGGAAGCAAATGTTAGCTGAATTTAAAACCTCGCAAAGTCACGACTTTGCTAAGTTCTCAGTTGCACTGCGCGAATTAATGTTGTTAAGCCATAACTGTGATACATCAGGAAAATAATTTAGCTTTAATTGGTTATTTATTCAGTAAATAATCAGTTAATTGTTAAAATTGTTATACAATACCTCAGCCTAGTCTGAGGTATTTTTTTGTCTGTAATTTAAAGAGGAACAATTCATGTTTTACGATTTAGCCCGCCGTTTTATGTTCACCCGAGATGCTGAATGGGCACATGAGTTTGCGCTTAATAATTTACGCCGTTTTGCACACACCCCTTTAAACACAGCTTGGTCACAACAACTACAAAACAAACCAGTTAATTTTTTAGGCCTTGAGTTTAAAAACCCTGTGGGTTTGGCTGCAGGTTTAGATAAAAACGCTGAGTGTATTGATGCCTTTAGCCAAATGGGCTTTGGTTTTGTAGAAGTTGGCACTGTTACCCCGCGCCCCCAAGCAGGTAATGATAAGCCGCGCATTTTTAGATTACCGCAGTCAAATGCCATTATTAACCGAATGGGCTTTAATAATAAAGGGGTCGATAATTTAGTTAATAACGTAAAAAATGCCAAGTACACCGGTATTTTAGGTATTAATATTGGTAAAAATAAAGATACCCCAAATGAACAAGGTAAAGACGACTACATTCATTGTATGCGTAAAGTGTTCGAGCATGCTTCGTATATTACGGTCAATATTTCATCTCCAAATACTCCAGGGCTGCGCGATTTACAATATGGCGCCGTGTTAGATGATTTACTGCAAAGTTTAAAGAATGAACAGCTCGATTTAATTGCCAAGCATAATAAGCAAGTACCTATGCTGGTTAAAATAGCGCCAGATCTTGATCAAATCCAAATTGACCAGGTTAGCGAGTCACTATTAACTAATAAAATTGATGGCGCAATCGCAACAAATACTACGCTTGAACGTAGTGCAGTAATGGGTCAGCAATACGCCGATGAGGCGGGTGGTTTATCTGGCAGCCCAGTAAGAGAGCGCTCTACACACGTTGTTAGCGAACTTAAACGTTTAACACAAGGTAAATTACCAATTATTGGTGTAGGCGGTATTGATGATGCGCAATCTGCTCAAGAAAAGCTAAATGCAGGCGCAAATTTAGTGCAGGTTTATACTGGGTTCATCTACAAAGGGCCACAATTGGTAAAATCGATCGTTGATTCCTTATAAGGATCAGTTATGTAAGCTTTTGATCGTTCAATAAATGTTCTAAACAAATGTTTTAAAAATGGTCAAAAGCCGTTATAATCTAATATTAATGTCTTAATTAAAAATAAATTTTTAAACAAGGAGGAGGCAAATGTTACAAGCAACAAAACAATGGCAGTGGATTGCATGTGCAAATAAAAACCGCTTACTACTTGATTTAAATGACGATATGCAACTATGCACCCCGTATAAATTAAGACAACTCACCGACTGTGTATTTGAAAACCCGCGTTTTAGCTTAGAAGATGCTGCTTTTTATGAACAGGTATATAACTACTTAGATGGTTTTGAGCTGTATAAGCCTGCACAAATTTGCCAAATTGCGCTCAATGCCACCGCTGTAAAATTTCATTTAAAACCGGTACTGGCTAAAAGTTGGTTTTTTGAAGAGTACACAGGCACCCAGCCAAGTACAGAAGCCATCGTTAAACTTACCTCAAAAGCACAAACCGGTGAGTTTTTAATTGTTGAACATTGCCCTGATGCTTCAATTTGCTTAAACCTTAACGAAACATTCAAACTTGATGATAATTTGTCTCTTGAACAGTTTGAAGTTATCCGCGTTTTAAACAATCGTGTTCACCCGCTATTACTTGAGCAATATCACACTAAATCAGCTTAGCAAATTTACAAATCGAGCTGCGTTTATCAAGTGTTTGTCAGCCAACCTATGTTATAATCCTGCGCAATTAGCTATTAAGGGTTATTACTTTGCAATTTATCGCACTTACTTCTATCGGAATCGAAAATTTACTTGTTGATGAACTAACAGAATTAGGCGCCGTCGTGTCTAAACAAACTGTGGGTTCTGTTCGCTTTGAGGCAGATTCAACATTGGCGCAAAAGGTTTGTCTATCAACTCGTTACGCAACACGTGTGCTGATGCTTATTGAAGAAAAAGAAGGCGTGAATGATAAAGATAGCCTGTATAAATTTGCCCGCTTTCAGCCATGGCAAGAATGGTTTGGCCCTACCCAAACATTTGCCGTTGATTTTAATGGTACCAACGACTCTTTAAAAAATACCCAGTTTTCAGGCTTGGTAATTAAAGATGCGATTGTTGACTACTTTAACGATTTATACGAACAACGCCCAAATGTAGATAAGCAAGATGCCAATGTGCGTGTTGTGGCGCGTTTAAATCGCCATGGTGTGGCTTTGTATATTGATTACTCAGGTCCTCGTTTATCTGAGCGCGGTTATCGCCAAGGCCAAGGTAAAGCGCCTATTAAAGAGCACTTAGCGGCCGCGATTATTAAACGCAGTGGTTGGCTTGAAAATGTAAATCAACCTTTATTTGACCCATGTTGTGGTGCCGGCACTATTTTAATAGAAGCGGCGGGCATGGCGCGTAACGAAGCACCTGGTTTATTTAGAGAAGGGTTTGCTTTTGAGCGTTTACCTAGTTTTAGAGCGGCCAAATTTAAGCAACTGCGTGAAGAATTAATTGAGCAAATTACCGATCCTAAATTGTGGTTAATTGGCCACGATTACGATGCGCAAGTTCTTGATAAAGCCATTGCCAATGCCGAGCGTGCAGAGCTGGGCAATGTTATTAAGTTTAAGCAAAGTGATGCAACTAAGCTTACCTCTGTTGCTAAATTACCCGGGGTGGTTATTTCTAACTTACCGTACGGCGAACGTATTGGCTCTATGGCTGAGCTGGTAAATTTACACCGCAGCATGGGCGTGGGTTTTAAAAAGCACTTTAATCATTGGAAGCTTGCGTTACTAGGCATGGATGAAAGCCTATTTAAGCTGTTAAAACTGGTTAAACAAAAGCGTTATAAATTTAAAAACGGCCCATTAGATGTAGAGCTAAATTTATATCAGTTAGATGATAAACAGGTAAGCCTGACAAGCGATGACAAACCGGCTCTTAATTTTGAAGGCTCAATGTCGTTTGCAAATCGTTTGAAAAAGAACAAACAAGGCCTAAAAAATTGGCTTAAACAAAACGAAGTAGAAGCTTATCGCGTATACGATGCTGATATTCCTGAATACAACGTAGCGGTTGATATTTACGGCGACTCTGCTGTTATTTTTGAATACGCAGCACCTAAAGAAATTGACGAAAAAACATCAGAAAAGCGTCTTCAAGATGTGATCAGCTTAACTGCACAGCAGCTAAACATAGCGCCTGAAAACATAGCCGTTAAAGTGCGTAAAAAACAAAAAGGGGAAGAGCAGTACACCCCAATGGCTAAACAAAACCGCACTATGGTGGTGGAAGAATTTGGCGCTAAGTTTAAAGTAAACTTGTTTGATTACCTCGATACAGGGCTGTTTTTAGATCATCGTTTAGCACGTCGTTATATTCAGCAAAATGCAAAAGACAAACGCTTCTTAAACTTATTTGCCTACACAGGTACAGCCTCTGTGCACGCGGCATTAGGGGGGGCAAAAGCAATTACCACCGTTGATTTATCAAAAACTTACCTTAAGTGGGGCCAAGATAACTTTGCGCTAAATGATATTAGCAATACTCGCTACCGTTTTGAGCAAGCTGATTGTTTAAAATGGCTAGAATACGCACAAGGCCAATACGATTTAATCTTTTTAGACCCGCCTACGTTTTCTAATTCTAAACGAATGAAAGACGCGTTTGATGTGCAAACCGATCATATAAAATTACTTACTTGGGTTAAAAAAATCTTGAGTCCGTCGGGTACATTAATTTTTTCTAATAACAAACGCGGTTTTGTAATGGATGAAGTAGGTTTGATGGGCTTAGGGTTAAAAGCTGAAAATATTTCAGAAAAAACGTTATCACCTGATTTCAAACGTAATAAAAAAATACACAACAGTTGGTTAATTACCCATGGCTAATTATGTTTTATACCACACCGATGGCTGTCATTTATGTGAGCAAGCTGAGCAGGTTTTATTATCGGTTTTGGATAAAAGTAGTGAGCTTAAATTAATTGATATACTCACTGATGAGCAGCTAATAGCGCGTTTTCAGTTAAGTATTCCCGTATTTGAGAGCAAAAGCGGCCACCATTTGTACTGGCCGTTTGATGCACAAACTGTGCATGAATTTTTAGCGCAAGAATAAAAGAGCAGTATTTATGGATTTAATTAGAATACAAAAAGCGCAGTTAGCTTATGGTACGCACCCATTACTTGATGATGCTGATGCAGTGATAGAAAGCGGTGAGCGCGTCTGTATTGTAGGGCGAAATGGGGCGGGTAAATCTACACTTTTAAAAGTACTAGATGGCCAAGTTATTTTAGATGATGGTGAAATTAACCAGCTTGGCGGGATCAAAATATCTCGCTTAGAGCAAGATCCTCCTAAAGGAGCAAACGGCTCAGTATTCGATTATGTAGCACAGGGTATGCCTGATATTGCTAATTTGCTGATTGATTATCATCATGTAAGCACACAGCTACAAACCGACTGCACCGACAAACTGCTAAATAAGCTTGAGCGTTTATCTAACGATTTAGAAGCGTGTGACGGCTGGCGTTTTGATTCGCGTATTCAATTAGTACTAACGCGTTTAGAGCTTAGCCCAGATGCTAAGTTAGAATCGCTCTCAGGTGGTTGGTTGCGTAAAGTTGCCTTAGCACGTGCTCTTGTGAGTGAGCCTGACTTATTGTTACTTGATGAACCAACAAACCATTTAGACGTAGACAGTGTTAAATGGCTAGAACAGTTTTTAAAAGAATTTAAAGGCGGTATTGTATTTATATCGCATGACCGTGCGTTTATCCGTGCTGTTGCAACGCGTATTTTAGATTTAGACCGCGGTAAACTTATCTCTTACCCTGGCGATTACGCGACCTACCTTGAACAAAAAGCGCATGATTTAAAAGTAGAAGAATCACAAAATGCACTCTTTGATAAGCGTTTAGCAGAGGAAGAAGCCTGGATACGCCAAGGGGTTAAAGCCCGTCGTACTCGTAACGAAGGCCGTGTTCGTGAACTTAAACAGTTACGTGTTGAGCGCAAAGCTCGTGTAGAGCAAGTAGGTAAAACCGATTTTAATATTGAAACGGCTGATAGATCGGGCAAGTTAGTGTTTGAGGCAAAACACCTTAGTCATGCATTTAAAGATAAAGTAATTGCTAATGATTTTTCTACCCTTGTTATGCGCGGTGACCGCATTGGCTTAGTTGGCCCAAATGGTATTGGTAAAACTACCTTACTTAAACTGCTGTTTGGTGATTTAGAAGCCGATAGCGGCCATGTTAAACAAGGTGTTAATTTAGAATTTGCTTACTTTGACCAATATAGGCAAAAGCTTGATGAAGAGGCCACTGTTCAAGATAACGTTGCCGAGGGTAAACAAGAGGTAATGATGGGCGGGCGTTCTCGTCATGTACTTGGTTACCTGCAAGACTTTTTGTTTCCACCGGCACGTGCGCGTACACCTGTAAAAGCACTTTCTGGTGGTGAGAAAAACAGGCTTTTACTTGCAAAACTATTTCTAAAACCCTCAAATATTTTAGTACTCGATGAGCCAACCAATGACTTGGATATTGAAACATTAGAGTTACTCGAAGAAATTATTAATCAGTATCAGGGTACTGTGCTTATAGTAAGCCATGACCGTGAATTTATTGATAATACGTGTAGTAGTGTATGGGCGTTTGAAGGTGATGGAAAAATAACTGATATGGTAGGGGGTTACACCGATTACCAAGCTTATTTAAGCTATTTAGCCGAGCAGGAAAAACAGCAACAAGCACCAAAAAAAGACGTTAAACCTGCGCCTGTAGCCGCGACAAAGCCTGAAAACAAAAGCACTAAGCTTTCTTACAAATTAAAACTTGAATTAGAGCAACTACCCAATAAAATGGAACAACTTGAAGCCGCTGTAGAAGCGCAGCAAGCTGTAGTGAGCGATCCTGACTTTTTCAAACAAGATAGCGACGTGACCACTAATGCATTGAACCATTTAGCAAAACTTGAGTCTGACCTTGAAGCCGCGTTTGAGCGCTGGGAAGAACTTGAAGAATTACAGAATCAGTAGTAAGGATTAAAATGAAATATAAATTACTCGCTGCCAGTATTTTAGCGACATTGAGTACATCTGCATTAAGTGCAACCTATGAATTAACAGAACTAGGTACTCTTGACGGCGCTAAACATTCTTACGTGACTGACGTAAGCGAAAGCGGGCACATTATTGGTACTGCCAACGGATTGTATAATTTACCAATCGATATTAGCTATATCGACTTTACCGAAAGCGTTATTGAAAATGCGTACGATAGTGAAGAGTACAACTTTGAGCTAAGTGATAAAGAAATTACTTTTACACTTGATGATATAGAAAATAACGATGCGGTTTTTAATAACGCCGATGCGCATTCATTTATGGTTAGCTTTTTAGCTGGCAGACCAACGGATTACGAGTACCAAAAGTTAAGCTCGGTAGTTGGTATCAAGTTTGACGATGGCATAGTTACTGAGCAAATACTGTTTGATGAAGAGTCGGTAGATTACGATGGTTTAACGCGTTCGGTTAGTAACTTTTACAACGCGGTAAGCGAAGATGGCGTGAGCGTTGGTTGGAGTGCGGCTCCATATGATAAAGTTTTATTTACGCCAGATGATGAAGATGAAGAAGAAACATGGTTTACCCATGACTTTATTGAGCGCGGAATAGTTATTTCTGAAGATGGAACGCAAAAGGTTGAGTTAGTTCCAGACTTTGACGATTACGGCGGTACTAGCCGAGCTAACGATATTGTTAAAACAAATGACGGATACACTGTCGTTGGTTATGTTTCTACAGGTATTCCTGAAGACAGGCTTGATAATATTGAAGATAACTGTGATAACGAAGACGAGCCAACCAATACCTGTGTGGAATTATTAAATTCAAGTGTAACCACCGGCGTATTTGATGAGCGCGCGGTAAAATGGGAGCTTGATGAAGCATTTAATATCACTTCTACTGAAATACTAGGCCTTGCCTTAACGCCAGAAGAAGATGATGACTTTGCTTTTACAAGTACCGCTCTTGCGCTAAATAATAATGGCACAGTGGTGGGCTCTTCAAATGCTCGTTACTATAAAAATGACGACACTATTTTAACAATGCCTGTTTATTTTAAAAATGGTGACGTGTTTAATTTTATAGACCAAGAAGATGATTGGCTTTCTGGTAAAGCGCTTGCTGTCAATGACAACGATGTAATTGTTGGTTATGCATCAAAGCGTATTGAAACCACGATCCGTGATCAGTTTTTTTACCATGATATAAGTACTGGCAATACCGTTTTCCCTACCGGTTACTTTAATAGCTCAAGCGCTTATGGTAATGATATTAATAACCAAGGTTATGTTGTTGGTGAAGGCGAGGTGGGTACATCTGAAAACAGCCGTCGTAAAGAAGCGTTTATATATAAAATTGGTGACGATAAAATTACCAACTTAAACGATTTACTACCTTGTTACGAAACAGATGGTGAAACAGACTACGCCTACACAATGGCTGAAGCGAAAGTCATTAATGAAGACAATGAAATTTTTGGTGTAGCTACCAAAACCGTTGAAAAGCGCGATACCTTTGGTAATGTAGAAACCGATATTGAAGGTAATATTGAGTACGAGAGTGTTGCTGTTGCAGTAAAACTAACACCTATTGATGGTGAAGTAGAAGACTGTACACCAATAGAAGAAGAGCTCTATGAAAGAAGCTCAGCAAGCTTCCCTTGGTACACACTGTTATTATTGCCGCTAGTGGGCTTACGCAGAGTATTTAGGTTTTAAGCTTTATGCTTTTCATAAAAAAACCAACTTATAAAAGTTGGTTTTTTTTCGTCTATAATAAAGTGCTTGGCGTTAATTAGTTATCTCAATTTGCTTCATTAAGTCATTCTTGAGCACTTTAATCGTTGGCTTTATTACGTATTAGTATTTCGCGCTAACCAGGCTTTGCGCACAGAGCGTCGCCAAATAATATCAATACCTAAATAAGCAATAATTGCGGCAACAGAAGCGCATACCAGTGAGCCAATTAAAAATGCAGGTCCGATGGTAGAAAGGCTTTCTAAGAACCATGCCCAACTGGCTTCAAATGCAAAATGCTGCTCTGGTTGATTTAAAACAAGCGTACCTACAAGGTATGAGCCGTAAAATATTGGCGGCATAGTCAATGGGTTGGTAAGCCACACCAATGCAACAGAAATAGGTAAGTTAACTCTAAATACAATAGCTGCCGCAGCGGCTAAAACCATTTGAAAAGGAACAGGGATGAATGCAAAAAATAAACCAACTGCAAATGCGCCCCTTGCAGAGCGTCTGTTTAAATGCCATAGGTTGGCGTCTTGTAATAGGCGGCCGAATATTCTAAGTGTTTTATGATGCCTAATTTTATTAGGATCAGGTAAAAATCGTTGGATCGTTTTCTTAGGCATTTCAAGCAACCATTTACTTCAGTGTGGATTAGTCTTGGATTTGTAATAGGTTGTATTTCAACCGTATTTTATTATCAAACCCATGAATTTACAGTCATCACAATATCTGTCCTTATTGCGAGCGCCTATTTTAAGCCGTTTTTGAATGTTTTGTTAGGGTTTATTTTAGCTATTTGCTGCATTGTTGTGCACTTTTACCTGTTTTATAGCTATACATTGCCAAATGATGAAAATAACTATGCTTACCCTGCCACAATTCTTGTTGATGAGGTTATCTCTGCAAAGCAACCACAGTATATAAAAGCAACGTTATTAAAGTTAAATGGGGATGAAATACACAAATTTAAAGCACCTAAAGCCATGTTAAGTATCGATTCTGCACAGCTTATTAAGCAGGGCGATACTTTTGAGGCAACAATAGTGCTGAAAAAATTCAGAACAATTAAAAATAGAGGTGTGTTTGATAATAATGTGCATGCCTTTAAACAACGCATATTATTTAAAGGCAAAGTACTTAATAAGCAATTGCGCATTACTAACGCGGCTTCACCTTCAATAATTTATAAATACAGGGTATTTTTAAAACACACTTATCAAAAAACAACGCTTAACTGGCTTTATTATGCATTGCTTAGTGGTGATAAATCACTGATGTCGTTTGAAAATAAACAAACAATGCAAAGTTTAGGGCTCAGCCATTTATTAGCCATTTCAGGGTTGCACATAGGGCTTATATTCAGCTGTTTTTATTTACTGAGTAAGTACACAGCATACATTTTGAAAATTAATGTATTACAGTCTATTAATTTAACTATTATTTATTGTTTTATCGGCTGGTTAGCGGCATTTATCTATGTTTATTTAAGTGAATTTTTACTCTCAGCGACTCGCGCATTTATTATGTTAAGTTGCGTATTAGGGCTTTACTTTATTGCCAAACAGCCACTGCGCTGGCGAAGCATTCTATATGCTTTAGTCGCTGTATTACTCATCAATCCTTTTAATGTTTTAAACCCAGGTTTATATTTTTCTTTTATTGCGGTTGCAATTATTTTCCTTGTTATAAAGCACCTTCCTAAAACTAAATATAATTGGCTTAGCGTGTTTATAGCGCTGTGTATTATTCAGCTTGCTTTATTTATTGGGCTTTTGCCTATTACCCTTATTTATTTTAATGGGGTAAGTATTGCTGGGTTGGTTATTAATTTATTGGCAATTCCATTATTAAGCGTGGCGATAATGCCGCTTTTGCTGCTATTTACGATAATAAGTGCTGTGATAGATATAACGCCCGTCATTTTATTATTCGATAGTGTACTTATAACATTGTTTAAGTATATGGATGCAATCCCTTGGCATTACAGATGGTTAGATATAGCTAAACCGCCTACATTGTACTTAGTTGCAGCTTATCTATGCATACTAATCGCTTGGTTTAGTCCCTTTAAACGTTTAGCACTCATTCCTCTATGCGTTACATTAATAGATTATCTGTATTTACCAAAACCTCTTTGGCAATTGCATGTGTTTGATGTTGGGCACGGATTAATGACGTTACTCGAAAAAGACAATCAAGCGCTGGTTTACGATTTTGGCCCGAGTTATTTTAACCGTTTTAGCCGTACATACAGTGTGTTAATTCCCTATTTAAAAACACATAACTTAACGGTCAGTGATGCAATAATAAGCCATCAAGACAACGATCATGCAGGGGGCGCAGCACATTTTATTAATGCAGGATTTGGTGAAAGCTTTAAGCGTTTTCACCCACACGGCACAACCACACAGTGTATCTCTTTAGATTATAACTTTAATGGATTGCGCATTAGCAGCTTTGCTGATAACACATTTAATAACGAAAATGATAATTCGTGTGTGCTTTTAATCAAATCCCCCCAACTTACTATGTTATTAACAGGTGATATTTCTAAAGCACGTGAGCTGAGCCTTATTAAAACTCACTCATTACAGGCCGATGTGATTTTAAGCCCTCATCATGGCAGCGATACGTCTTCAAGCACGGAATTTATCAACCATGTAAATCCACATACGGTTATTCATTCAACAGCTTTTCAAGGCCAATGGCAATTTCCAAGTGAAAAAGTGGTTTCGCGCTACAAAGCAGTAAATGCTAAACAATATGTTACGGCACTTGATGGGCAAATTACGGTAAGTATTTATCAAGATAGCTTTAAAGTGACAACGGCGCGCAAACACGAAAGTTATTGGTTTATAGAAGATTGACGTTTAGTTTTAACGGTTTGAAGGATACAATAAAGGCTGTAATTGTATAACGAGAGTAATATGAGTCAAAGTACTACACAAATTTATAAACGGTTGATTTCTTACGTTGGTGATTATAAAAGCGTTGCCTTCGTCGCTATTATTGGAATGATCGGCTATTCGGGTATGGATGCTTTATTTATTCAATTAATGAAACCCTTTATTGATGAAGGCCTAAACCAACGTAATAGCGAAGTGCTAGCTTATGCCCCATTTGTTGTAATTGCGCTGGTAATAGGGCGTGGCCTGTTTAATTTTATGTCTTCGTATTGCCTAAGCTATGTAGGCTCGCAAGTAGTTCGTTCGTTACGCCAGCAGTTATTTGAACACATATTGCATTTGCCTGTTTCGTTTCATGATAAAAACTCAACAGGTGATTTAATTTCAAAAATTACTTTTGATACAGAACAAGTTCAGCAAGCAATCACCAAAGCACTGTTAATTGTTGTAAGAGAAGGCGCTTTTGTCGTTTTTCTACTTGCCCTTATGTTTTATACCAGCTGGCAGCTTTCGCTGATTTTTTTAGTGATCATTCCATTAGTGGCAATTATTGTAACGTTTGTGTCTAAACGCTTTCGCCATATTTCAAAAAATATACAGTCTGCAATGGGGCAGGTCACCCGTAGCTCTGAGCAAATGCTAAGTGGACACAAAGTTATTCATGGCTTTGGTGGGCAAAAACAAGAAATCGACCAGTTTTCAAAAATCAATAATCATAATCGCCAGCAACGTATTAAAATGGATGCTACTAAAGCGTTAAGCGTGTCGGTAATTCAAGTGCTTGCAGCAAGTGCAATGGCTGTTATTTTGTGGGTTGTATCTATGCCTTCAATGATAGATACGATCAGCTCTGGCGATTTTATGGTACTCATCTCTTCTATGATGATGCTTTTACGCCCGCTTAAACAATTAGCAAACGTGAACAGTGATATGCAGCGCGGTATTTCTGCAGCGCAAAGTATTTTTTTAGTTTTAGATGAAGAAATTGAAAAAGACAAAGGTACTTACACCGTAGATAAGGTGAAGGGCGAAATTGAGGTTAAAAACGTTACCTTTAAATACCCAACTAAAGATGAAGCTGTTTTAAATAACCTATCAATAAGTATAAAAGCCGGTGAAAGCATCGCGCTTGTAGGGCGTTCAGGCTCGGGTAAATCGACTATTTCTAATTTATTACCGCGTTATTATGATTTAGAAGCACCAAGTGAAATTTTATTAGATGGCGTTGCGCTTGAGAAATATAAACTGGCTGATTTACGCCGCCAGTTTGCCTTAGTATCTCAGCAAGTTGTGTTATTTAACGACACAATTGCCAATAATATTTGTTATGGCATAAGCCGCGAAATAACACCGCAGCAATTAGAAGAGGTGGTTAAACAAGCCCACGTGTGGGAATTTGTTAAAGACCTACCTGAGCAACTCAATACCATGGTCGGTGAAAACGGGGTAATGCTCTCTGGTGGTCAACGTCAACGTATAGCAATTGCTCGCGCTATATTAAAAGATGCACCTATTTTAATTTTAGATGAAGCAACTTCAGCCTTAGACACAGAGTCTGAAAAACTAATTCAGCAAGCTCTTGATACCCTAATGCAAGACAAAACGTCTATAGTCATTGCCCATCGTCTTTCAACCATTGAGAACAGCGACAAAATATACGTTATTGATGGTGGTCGGGTGATTGAAAGTGGCGATCATCAGAATTTATTAGCTAAAGATGGTACTTATTCAGCTCTATGTAAAATGCAGTTTGGTGAGCACGGGTGAGTAAAATAGAGCAAAGCTGGTATAAACCATTTAGTTTTATAACGCTACTTTTACTGCCATTAGCTGCGCTTTTTTGGTTAATTTCAAGTATTAGGAAATGGTTTTTTAAGGTTGGCTTTGCCACGCCTTTTAAAGCTAAATCTAAAGTGATTGTGGTGGGCAATATAAGTGTAGGTGGGAATGGCAAAACGCCATTTGTGTTATGGCTTTACGAATACTTGTCACAGCAAGGCCTAAAAGTGGGCATTATCAGCCGAGGTTACGGCGGTGAAGCCAACAGTTACCCGCTGGTGGTAGAGCGCGGCGTAACAAGTGCACAAGCCGGTGATGAGCCAATACTTTTATTTAATCGCTTAAAATGTCCGCTTGTTGTTGGACCCGATAGAAAAGCCAACATTAGATTATTAGAGCAGCAATTTTGTGTGGATGTCATAATCTCAGATGATGGTATGCAGCATTATAGAATGGCACGCGATATAGAGTGCTGCATTGTTGATAGCCAAAGACGATTTGGTAATGGCTTTGTTATGCCTGCAGGGCCATTACGTGAAACCACAAACAGATTAAATAGCGTTGATTTAGTGATTGAAAACGGGGGAGATGCATCCCACAGCTACGTTTTGCAAACTGGTGCACTTAAACACGTTGCTAACAATACCCCTGTGAATAAAACCATTGAAAAAGGCCATGCGGTAAGTGCCATTGGTAACCCACAACGTTTTGAAGATTCATTAAAGGGGCAAAATATTCAGCTGCTTTCAACTCATCATTATAGAGATCACTATGCTTATAGCATGGCTGATTTTACTCAATTTAATGATGATAACGTATTAATGACAGAAAAAGATGCAGTAAAATGTAGAGACTTTGCAAAAGATACTTGGTACTACCTACCCGTAAATGCAAAGCCTACTGACGCTGTAATACATAAATTAGATTTATTATTAAAACAAAAAGGGATCCTCAATGGCCTTTGATACAAAATTACTTGAAATAATTGCTTGTCCTGTGTGTAAAGGAAAGCTTCGTTTTGATAAAGAAAATGCAGAACTTATTAGTACTGCAGCTAAACTTGCATACCCAGTACGCGATGATATACCGGTACTTTTAGAAAATGAGGCGCGTGAGCTATCTCAAGATGAGGTTGATAAGTGGAATTCGTAGTTGTTATACCTGCACGTTACGCGTCTACCCGTTTGCCTGGCAAACCATTAGCTGACATATGCGGTAAACCTATGATTCAACACGTGTATGAAAAAGCGTGTTTGTCAGGTGCAAGTAAAGTGGTTATTGCAACCGATCATCAAAAAGTTTTTGATGCTGTTAAATTGTTCACAAACGATGTGCTGATGACGCGAGAAGATCATCAATCGGGTACTGAACGTTTAGCAGAGGTTGTTGACCTACTTAAGCTAGACGCAGAAACCTTAGTGGTAAATGTACAAGGCGATGAGCCATTACTTGCCAGCGAAAACGTATCGCAAGTTGCCACTTTACTAAATAATTCAAGCGCGCCAATGGCAACATTAAGTGTAGCCATTGAAGAGCAAGACGAAGTGTTTAATCCTAATGCCGTGAAGGTTGTTAGTGATATTAATAAAAATGCGTTGTATTTTTCACGTGCCAGTATTCCGTTTGACAGAAGCGCAATGTTAAATAACGACAGTGTGTTAGATATAACGCCTTTTCAGCGCCATGTGGGTATATATGCTTATCGTGCGGGCTTCATTAAGCAGTATATTGAGCTAAGTGTATCACCGCTTGAAGTACTTGAGTCGCTAGAGCAACTTAGGGTGTTGTACCATGGTTACGCTATCAAAATTGAGCAGGCCAAAGTAACACCACATGCTGGGGTTGATACGGCCGAGGATTTAGAAAAAGTGATTGCCTACCTAAAAGCCAAGCAAGCCTAATAATGGTTAAAAGTGAATTACCCATAGTATTTAGCCACGCTGATTTTTATATATTTGAAAAACCTGCGGGGCTTAATTTTCACTCAGAAGGTGAAAAAGGGTTTGTGGTACTAGCTGAGCAGCAAACCGGCGAAAAATTATTTGCTGTTCACCGCCTTGATAAAGTGACATCTGGCCTTATTATTCTTAGTCGCAATAAAGAAGCCGCTGCTAAATTTACGTCTCTTTTCACTGAGCATGCAATAAACAAGTTTTATTTAGCAATCAGCAATGCTAAACCTAAAAAAAAGCAAGGGTGGATAAAAGGTGATATGGCTAAGTCTCGCAGGGGCATGTTTAAGCTTTTACCGACCCTGCAAAACCCGGCTATTACCCGCTTTTATTCTTTTAGTTATAAGCCGGGGTTTAGGGCGTATATTTTAAAGCCGTATTCGGGTAAAACCCACCAACTTAGAGTGGCATTAAAAAGTTTAGGGGCGCCAATTTTAGGCGATACACTTTATAGTGGTAGCGCAGCTGAGCGGGCGTATCTTCATGCCTATGCGTTAAGTTTTTTATGGCATGGGGAGCAAATTAATTGCTCTTTGCTACCTACTACGGGTAATGAGTACCAGCAATTAATTAATCATCAAGAATTTCAAGCATGGCAATCGCCATGGCAACTGGATTGGTAATGAGCGAACAAGTAACAGATATTCGTTTTGGCGGGATCAAACGCCTATACGGTAACCAACAATTTGACTGGCTACAACAAGCCCATTTTTGTGTAGTGGGGATAGGCGGTGTAGGAAGTTGGGCTGCCGAATCTTTAGCACGTACAGGCGTGGGTAAAATCACTTTAATTGATTTAGATGATATTTGCGCGACGAACATAAATAGGCAAATTCATGCACTTAGCGGCAGTATTGGCCAAGCCAAAGTAGATGCAATGAAAAGTCGCTGCGAACTGATAAACCCAGAGTGTAAAGTAACTGTGATAGATGACTTTATTACTCTTGAAAATATTCGTGAGCATATTCAAGGTTTTGATTACGTCATTGACTGTATTGATGCAGTTAAAGAAAAAGCAGCGCTTATTGCTCATTGTAAGCGCAATAAAATTCCTATTATTACTACTGGCGGCGCGGGTGGGCAAACTGATCCTAGCCAAATAACATTTGGTGATGTGGCTAAAACCACGCAAGATCCGCTACTTGCAAAAGTGCGTTATATTTTACGCAAACAATATAATTTTAGTAACAACCCTAAACGCAAATTTAATATTGATTGTGTGTACTCAACTGAGCAACTTGTTTACCCAGGCAGTGATGGGAGTGTATGCCATGCTAAACAAAATGCTGATGGTACAATGAATATGGATTGTAATAACGGGTTTGGCTCGGTAACTATGATCACCGGAAGTTTTGGCTTTTTTGTAGCGGCTAAAGCGGTACGTAAATATTTAGATAAAAAACAGCGTTTACAACAAGCTCAATAGTTTAATTGAGCTTGTTAGTTGCCATGCTTTGAATTGCCTCGACCATGGCTTTTATTCCGTTCCCTCGAGATGCACTAAGGTGTTTAATTAAGCCTAACTTTTCAAATTCATCATACGCATTAATCTTCACGACTTCTTCAGGTGTTAAGCCATTATAAAGCGCTAAAATTATCGCTAATAAGCCTTTTACAATGCGAGTGTCTGAATCGCCAATAACCACTAAACGATTCTCGCTATCGTCAAACTCCATAAACATCCACACTTTGCTCTCACACCCTGGCACCAGTGCGTCATCGGTTTTAAGCACATCGGCTAAAGCGGGAAGTGTTTTGCCCAGAAGCATTATTTCGCGATATTTATGCTGCCAAGATTGCGCCTGCTGTATAGGTTTTACTACGTTTTTAAACGTATTTGTCATGAGTTATCCTAAATTAGTCTAATAATTCAATCGATTCTTTCAAGGCATTGATGAAATTATCAACATCTTGATGGGTATTATAAAATGCAAAGCTTGCTCGAACAGTGCCTTTTACTCCTAAATGGTGCATTAATGGTTGCGTACAATGGTGTCCACTGCGCACTGCAATACCGAATCCGTCAAGCAAAGTTGCCAAATCGTAGGGGTGTTCACTTTTATAATTAAAACTAAGGGTGCCAATATTATTGTTTAGGTCGCTATAAATAGTAATTCCGGCAATTTTACTCAACTGTGTAGCTGCATAATTAAAAATAGCCTGCTCATGGCGCTGTAACTGTTCTATGTTTAGGGCTGATAAATAATCAATTGCTGCACTAAAGCCAATGACGCCGGCTATATTTGGGGTGCCGGTCTCAAATTTAGCAGGAGCGTCTCTGTAGGTGCTTTTTTCAAGCGTTACAGTATCTATCATCTCACCACCCGTTTGATACGGGATAAGCGCATTAAGTAATTCATAGCGACCATATAAGCCCCCTACACCCGTAGGGCCAAGCATTTTATGCGCTGAGAATACATAAAAATCGCATCCAAGCTGCCTTAAATTAGGGCGTAAATGCATGGCTCCTTGTGCGCCATCAACAATAACTAACGTGCCGACTGCTTTCGCTGCAGCTATTAATGGGGCTAAATTGGTAATATTACCTAATGCGTTAGACGCTTGGCTGATACACAGTACCTTTGCTTTAGTGTGTGTGATGATGTCTATACAGCGCGCTATATTAAACGTCGCGTTTTGCTCAAGGGGGAGTGCAGATAGCGTAGCCCCTGTATTTTGCGTTAATACCTGCCAAGGTACAATATTAGCGTGGTGCTCAAGGGGGGTAATTAAAACCGTATCTTCACCAGTAATTTGCCTTTGTAGGCCATGAGCAAGTAAATTTAGCGCCTCTGTTGCGCCTTTTGTCCAGACGATTTCTTTAGCATTTACGTTAAAGTAATCCGCTGTTTTTAATCTTGCCTCTTCATATTGCTCTGTAGCGCGCTCGCTTAAAGTATGGCGGCCTCTGTGAACGTTTGCGTTGCCTAAATTATAAAAACGACTCGTTGCATCAATAACGCTTTGTGGTTTTTGCGAGGTTGCGCCAGAGTCTAAATATACTAAAGGGTTGCCATTAAGGGTTTGGTTTAGAGTAGGGAAGTCGTTGCGGATTTTTGTTATATCAAACTCTTGAGAAGGCATGGCTATTCAACATCTATAAATTTAGGCAGGAATTGTAATCGGTTTCATAAAATTGACAAGCAAAGCGCACAAAAAAGGCCGCAAAAGCGGCCTTTTTAACTAACTAAGCTTAGCGCTTGTCAGTTGATACGAAGTCACGTTGAGTGTAACCAGTATACATTTGACGAGGGCGGCTGATCTTATGACCAGGTTGAGATAGCATCTCATCCCAGTGAGTGATCCAACCAACAGTACGTGCCATTGCAAAAATTACAGTGAACATGCTTGTTGGAATACCAATCGCTTTTAAGATAATACCTGAGTAGAAATCAACGTTAGGGTAAAGTTTCTTCTCTACAAAGTATGGGTCTTCAAGGGCAATTTGTTCAAGCTTCATTGCAATATCAAGAAGCGGATCTTGAATGTTAAGCTCTTCTAATACTTCGTGACACGTTTGACGCATTACTGTAGCGCGTGGGTCGAAGTTTTTGTAAACACGGTGACCAAAGCCCATAAGACGGAACGGATCAGACTTATCTTTCGCTTTTGCTACGTACTCATCAATACGATCAACAGAACCAATCTCTTCTAACATGTTTAAACATGCTTCGTTAGCACCGCCGTGAGCAGGGCCCCAAAGAGATGCGATACCCGCTGCAATACATGCATATGGGTTAGCGCCTGAAGAGCCCGCTAAACGTACTGTTGACGTTGAAGCGTTTTGCTCATGATCAGCATGAAGCATGAAGATTTTATCCATTGCTTTAGCTGTAACAGGGTTAACTTTGTATTCTTCAGCCGGTACAGAGAACATCATGTGTAAGAAGTTTTCTGCGTAGCTTAAATCGTTACGTGGGTAAACAAACGGTTGACCAATGTTTGTTTTGTACGCCATAGCTGCAATAGTCGGTAATTTAGCGACAAGTTTAATAGCGCTTGTTTTACGTTGGCTTGCATCAGTAATATCAAGATCTTCGTGGTAAAAAGAAGATAATGCGCCTACTACACCACATAGCATTGCCATTGGGTGAGCATCGAAGCGGAAACCTTGGAAAAAGTTAGCAATTTTCTCATCAAGCATGGTGTTATGCGTGATTTCTTTTGCAAATGCATCGTATTGCTCTTTCGTTGGTAACTCACCGTTTAATAGTAAGTAACAAAGCTCGATGTAGTTAGAGTCTTCAGCTAATTGCTCAATTGGGTAACCACGGTGAAGTAATACACCTTTACCACCATCAATGTAGGTGATTGCAGATTCACAAGAGCCAGTCGACATGAAACCTGGGTCATAAGTAAAGTGACCGTGTGAACCTAACGTACGTACGTCGATCACATCTTGGCCAGCAGTGCCTTGATAAATTGGAAGTTCGATTGGATCTAGTCCATCAATATGGACTGTGGCTTTTTTATCTGCCATCTATGTATCTCCTATTAAGATATCTATTCTGATTTTTAGATTTTTAAAGTTCTGAAATCTTGTTTTAAGCACATCTTCGCATTTTAACGTGAAAGAGGGGGTTAAAGTCAATTTTTATAAACATTATGCATATATGTATAATAAATATTCGGTATTAATTAAATATTATACTATCGGCTAATTCGCAAACGTCTCTAACTAAACAAGAATTGTAAAACAACCTTTGGGTATATATACTATCGGAGGTTTTAAACCGCTTTGTATTTAGGTAAACATATTTTTACAGCGTAATTTTTGCAGATTTGTGAACTTTTGCTGTATTGACACGTTTACTTTGATAGTTCCACCAGAAATTTTGGTGGGTTTTAGAAAAACAAGTAGATGAGCTCCAATGTGAGCAAGATGGGCAAGTAACTGTGAAAAAGCAAAGACCTGTAAATCTAGATCTAACAACTATATCTATGCCGGCAACGGCTAAAGCATCAATCTTTCACCGCGTCACCGGTGTTGCATTATTTTTTGCTTTAACGTTTGTCATTTGGGCTTGGTCTGAGTCTCTTTCTTCAGCTGAAGGTTTTGAATTCGTCAAGGGTCTGTTTAGCGGATTCATTGCCAAATTCATAGCTTGGGGCACACTTTCTGTATTGGGTTATCACCTTATTGGTGGTATCCGTCACATCATTATGGATATGGGCCACTGGGAAGAACTTGAATCAGGTAACCTTAGCGCTAAAATTGCAATGGCACTTGGCGTTGTATTTGCCGTACTGGCAGGGGTGTGGATATGGTCTTAAATCAAGCAACTCTTAAACGTGATGGTGTACAAGATTTCGTATCTTTACGTACCACGGCACTAGTAATCACCGCATACGCGATTTTTATTATCGGCTATTTTTTAGCAACGCCAGAAGTCACTTTCGAAGCCTGGACAGGCCTATTCTCTAATCTAGCAATGAAGGGTTTTACACTTATTACTCTTGTATGCATGATGGTTCATACCCGCATTGGCCTTTGGCAAGTTTTAACGGATTACGTTAAAAACGCTAAACTACGCGCTGTTTTAGGCTTTGTATTAAACCTGATGGCCGTTGCTTACGTAGCTATTGGTCTAATCGTTTTATGGGGTGTTTAAGTGAAATATTCTGTTCGTGAATTTGACGCCGTAGTAATTGGTGCAGGTGGTGCTGGTATGCGCGCCGCTCTTGCCATTACCGAATCTGGCAAAACGTGTGCATTAATATCTAAAGTATTCCCAACACGCTCACACACTGTATCTGCACAGGGTGGTATTACAGTAGCGCTAGGTAATTCACACGAAGACAACTGGGAATGGCATATGTACGACACCGTTAAAGGTTCCGATTTTATCGGTGACCAAGACGCTATCGAATACATGTGTCAAACAGGCCCAGAAGCTATTACTGAATTAGAAAACATGGGTTTACCATTTTCTCGTTTTGAAAATGGCCGTGTTTACCAACGTCCTTTCGGTGGTCAATCGAAAAACTTTGGTGGTGAACAAGCTGCACGTACTGCAGCAGCAGCTGACCGTACTGGTCACGCTTTATTACACCTTCTATACCAACAAAACGTTAAAAACCAAACTAATGTATTCTCTGAGTGGTATGCACTAGATTTAGTTAAAAACGACAATGGCGATGTAGTAGGCTGTACAGCAATTGAGATTGAAACAGGTGAAATCACTTTCTTCAAATCAAAAGCTGTTGTACTTGCAACCGGCGGTGCTGGTCGTATTTTCGCATCAACAACTAATGCTCACATTAATACGGGTGATGGTGTTGGTATGGCAGCCCGTGCAGGCGTTGCTATGCAAGATATGGAAATGTGGCAATTCCACCCAACGGGTATTGCAGGCGCTGGTACACTTGTAACGGAAGGTTGTCGTGGTGAAGGTGGTTATCTTTTAAATAAAGATGGCGAACGCTTCATGGAACGTTATGCACCAAACGCTAAAGACCTAGCGTCTCGTGACGTTGTAGCACGTTCAATGATGACTGAAATCCGTGAAGGCCGTGGCTGTGATGGTCCTTGGGGTCCACACCTTAAGCTGAAACTTGACCACTTAGGTGAAGAAACGCTTAACTTACGTCTACCTGGCGTATGTGACCTTGCTAAAACTTTCGCACACGTTGACCCTGCTAAAGAGCCAATTCCAGTAATACCAACTTGTCACTACATGATGGGTGGTGTTCCAACTAACGTAAATGGTCAAGCGCTACAAATCGATGCTAACGGCAACGAAAAAGTAGTAGAAGGCTTATTTGCAGTAGGTGAAATTGCCTGTGTATCTGTACATGGTGCAAACCGCCTAGGTGGTAACTCATTACTTGATTTAGTTGTATTTGGCCGTGCTGCGGGTAACTTCCTAGGTAAATACCTAAACGAAGTTGAAATTACTAAAGCACCGACAGCATCTGATATTGACGCGTCTCTTGCACGCTTTAACCGTTGGGAAAATTCAACGGCTGGCCAAGGTGAAGACCCAGTTCAAATCAAAAAAGACCTACAACAATGTATGCAGCTTAACTTCTCGGTATTCCGTGAAGGTGAGTCTATGGCGACAGGTCTTAAAGAGCTTAAAGAAATTCGTGAACGTCTGCAGCATGCACGTCTTGATGATAAATCATCAGACTTCAACACGCAGCGTATCGAATGTCTTGAACTAGACAACTTAATGGAAACAGCTTACTCAACTGCAGTAGCTGCAAACTTCCGTACTGAAAGCCGTGGTGCACACTCTCGCTTTGACTACCCAGATCGTGATGACGAAAACTGGTTATGTCACTCAGTATTCAATCCGGTAACGGATGAAATGAGCAAGCGTGACGTAAACTACGCGCCTAAGACGCGTGAAGCGTTCCCACCTAAAGCACGTACCTACTAGGAGCGAGACGATGGCACAAGTACAATTTTCAGTTTATCGTTACAATCCGGATGTTGATAACGCACCTCGTATGCAAGAATATACTTTGCAAACAGAGGAAGGTCAGGACATGATGGTATTGGATGCACTTTTATTATTAAAAGAGCAAGATCCAACATTATCATTCCGTCGCTCATGTCGTGAAGGCGTGTGTGGCTCTGATGGCGTTAACATGAATGGTAAAAATGGTTTAGCATGTATTACACCATTATCTACGCTGCAAAAAGGCGGCAAAGGTACTATTGTAATTCGTCCTTTACCTGGCTTACCTGTGGTACGTGACCTTGTTATTGACATGAGTCAGTTCTACACTCAGTACGAAAAAGTTAAACCATACCTAATTAACGATCAGCCAGCGGCTGGTGAGCGTCTTCAATCTATTGAAGAACGTGATAAATTAGATGGACTTTACGAGTGTATTTTATGTGCATGTTGTTCTACATCGTGTCCTTCGTTCTGGTGGAATCCAGACAAGTTCATTGGTCCAGCAGGCCTTCTTCATGCTTACCGTTTCTTGGCAGATAGCCGCGATACGGCAACTGAAGAACGTTTAGCAGACTTAGACGATGCGTTCAGTGTGTTCCGTTGCCACAGTATCATGAACTGTGTTAGCGTTTGTCCTAAAGGTCTTAACCCGACCAAAGCAATTGGACAAATTAAATCTATGTTATTAAACCGCGCGGTTTAATCACTTAGTAACTTAAGATGGCTAATATTTTTATTAGCCATCTTGTTATGACAACTATTAATTTCTGCGCTAAAGAAAAGGGCTTATAAATGCACGAAGGTGTGATGAAGGCATGGCTAGAATCTTCACATTTAAACGGCGGCAACGTTGCTTATGTAGAAGAGCTTTATGAAGCGTATTTAGATGATGCGACTTCTGTGCCAGAAGAATGGCGAGAAGTGTTCGAACAATTACCAAAAGTAGATGGTGTGGATGTTGAAGTAAAGCATTCAGAAGTTCGTTCACAGTTTGCGGCGCTTGCTAAAAACAAGCATAGAGAGGTAGTGGTAGCAGAGGGTAGTGGCGGTGACCTTAAACAGGTTAAAGTACTACAACTTATTAATGCTTTCCGCTTTCGAGGACACCAAAATGCTAACCTAGATCCATTAGGCATTTGGCAACGAGAGCGTGTTCGAGATTTAGAGCTAGAATACCACGACTTATCTAAAGCTGATTTTGACCGCGAATTTAACGTAGGATCGTTTGCCGTAGGCCGCGATACTATGCCTTTAGGTGAACTATACCAGGCACTTAAAACCACCTATTGTGGTTCTATTGGTGCTGAGTATATGCACATCACATCAACAGAAGAAAAGCGTTGGTTACAACAGCGTTTAGAATCTGTTCAATCACGACCTACTTTTTCTAAAGAAGAAAAACTGCGTATCCTTAAAGGCTTAACCGCAGCAGATGGTCTTGAAAAATATTTAGGTGCAAAGTTCCCTGGTGCTAAGCGTTTCTCACTTGAAGGTGGTGATGCGTTAGTTCCTATGCTTAAAGAACTTATTCACCGTGCTGGCGAAAGCGGGCAAAAAGAAGCAGTTATTGGTATGGCCCACCGTGGTCGCTTAAACGTACTAGTTAATGTGTTAGGTAAAAACCCATCTGAGTTATTCGATGAGTTTGCTGGTAAACACAAAGACACGTTAAGCTCTGGTGACGTTAAATACCATATGGGTTATTCATCTGACTTTGCGACCAAAGGTGGCAATGTTCATATGGCACTTGCGTTTAACCCTTCTCACCTAGAAATTGTTAACCCTGTTGTTATGGGCTCGGTAAGAGCGCGTTTAGACCGTTTAGGTGACAGTTCAGGTAGCAAAGCATTACCTATTACTATCCACGGTGACTCTGCGATTACAGGCCAAGGTGTTGTACAAGAAACATTTAACTTGTCGCAAACAAATGCCTTCTCATGTGGTGGTAGTATCCGTATTGTTGTAAATAACCAAGTTGGTTTTACAACCTCAAAACAAGACGACGTACGTTCTACAGATTACTGTACTGACATTGCTAAAATGGTTCAGTCACCAATCTTCCACGTTAACTCTGATGACCCTGAAGCCGTTGCATTTGTTACACAACTTGCACTTGATTTTAGAAACCAGTTTAAACGTGACGTAGTAATCGATTTAGTATGTTATCGCCGCCATGGTCATAACGAAGCTGATGAGCCTAATGCAACACAGCCTCTTATGTACCAAAAAATTAAAAAGCATGCGGTTCCGCGTTTAATTTACGCTGATCAACTTATGTCTGAAGGCTCATTCACTGAGAGTGAAATTAAAGCATTAGCTGATGAATACCGTAACGGCTTAGATGAAGGTAACTGTGTTGTTGAAGAAATTCAGCCAGAAACTTCGCACTCATCTGATTGGGCAAAATATGTTGGCCATGAGTGGAATGTTGAGTACGACGCAAGCGTACCGGTAGATAAGCTAAAAGCACTTGGCGAACAAGTTGCGCAGTTCCCTGAGCAATATAAAGCACAGTCTCGTGTTAAAAAGATTTACGATGACCGTAAGCTTATGGCAAGTGGCGAAAAACCACTAGATTGGGGTATGGCAGAAACACTTGCTTATGCAACAATTGCTTCTGAAGGCACAGATATACGTTTAACTGGCCAAGACTCAGGGCGTGGTACTTTCTTCCACCGCCATGCTGTAGTACATAGCCAGTCAGATGGTTCAACTTACTTACCTCTTCAAAATTTAAGTGAAGACCAAGGTACTTTTGAAGTATTTGATTCTGTTTTATCAGAAGAAGCGGTACTTGCTTTTGAATATGGTTATGCAACAGCTGAACCTACATCATTAGTCCTTTGGGAAGCCCAGTTTGGTGACTTCGCAAATGGTGCACAAGTCGTATTTGACCAGTTCTTAAGCTCTGGTGAGCAAAAGTGGGGCCGTTTATGTGGCTTAACATGTTTGCTTCCGCATGGTTATGAAGGTCAAGGTCCAGAGCATAGTTCTGCACGTTTAGAGCGTTTTTTACAGCTTTGTGCCGATCACAACATGCAAGTGTGTGTTCCTTCAACACCTGCACAAGTTTACGCTATGCTACGTCGTCAATCAGTTAGACCACTTCGTCGTCCATTGATTGTAATGACACCAAAATCACTACTTCGTCACCCACTTGCGGTATCTTCACTTGAAGAACTTTCACAAGGTGTATTCCATAATATGATCGATGAAATCGATGATATTAACCCTGAGAAAGTAGAACGTGTAGTATTTTGTAGTGGTAAAGTTTATTACGAACTATTACAAGAGCGTCGTAAGCTTGAGCAAGACAACATTGCTATTGTACGTGTGGAGCAGTTATACCCGTTCCCGCATGCAGAAATGGACACGATTATGGAACGTTACCAACACGTTACTGATTTTGTTTGGTGTCAAGAAGAGCCACAAAACCAAGGTGCTTGGTACTGTTCGCAACATCACTTTATTGATGCAATCCCACAGGGTGCTAAATTGACTTACGCAGGGCGTAAGGCGTCGGCATCTCCAGCGTGTGGTTACATGTCAGTACATACTAAAGAACAACAAGCGCTCGTTGCAGACGCGCTTACTATACAAAAGAAAGGATAAGCAATGAGCACAGAAATTAAAGTTCCTGTTCTTCCTGAGTCGGTTGCAGATGCTACCGTTGCTACATGGCATGTAAGTGTAGGCGACAAAGTAAGCCGTGACCAAAACTTAGTAGACATTGAAACAGATAAAGTGGTTTTAGAAGTGGTTGCACAAAATGACGGTGTAATTACTGAAATATCACAAGAAGAAGGTGCAACGGTACTTGGCGACCAAGTTATCGGTTTACTTGGTGATGCTGATGCAGCACCAGCAAGTGACAGTGCTTCGGCTAAAGAAGAAGCCGCACCTGAAAAATCAGAAGACGCGCCTGCGGCGCAATCAGCTCCAGCATCAGAAGGTAAAGAAGTGGACATTAAAGTACCTGTACTTCCAGAATCAGTTGCAGACGCAACAATTGCTACATGGCATGTACAACCAGGTGAAGCGGTAACTCGCGACCAAAACTTGGTAGATATTGAAACTGATAAAGTTGTTCTTGAAGTAGTAGCTCAAGAAGACGGTATCATGGGCGAGCAACTAAACGCAGAAGGCGATACTGTACTTGGCGAACAAGTTATTGGTAACGTTAAAGCGGGCGGCGCTCCAGCGGCACCTGCAGCTAAAGCAGAGGAAGCGCCTGCTGCAAGTGAGTCTAACGATAGCTCAGATGTGTTAACGCCGTCTGTACGTCGTTTAATCGCTGAAAAAGGGCTTGATGCGTCTAAAATTAAAGGCACAGGTAAAAACGGCCGTGTAACTAAAGAAGACGTTGATACTTTCTTAAAAGCACCTGCTCCAGCTGCTAAAAAAGAAGCTGCTTCAGCACCTGCTGCACCTATGGGTGACCGTACACAAAAACGTGTACCAATGACGCGCTTACGTAAAACCATTGCTAATCGTTTATTAGAAGCGAAAAACTCAACAGCAATGTTAACTACATTTAACGAAGTAAACATGAAACCTATCATGGACCTTCGTAAGCAATACCAAGAAGTATTCGAGAAGCGTCACGGTATTCGTTTAGGCTTTATGTCTTTCTACGTGAAAGCAGTAACTGAAGCACTTAAGCGTTTCCCTGACGTAAATGCATCAATTGATGGTGACGATATTGTTTACCACAATTACTTTGATATCAGCATCGCTGTATCTACACCACGTGGTTTAGTTACACCAGTACTTAAAGATTGCGACAAACTATCTGTTGCTGAAATCGAGAAAGGTATTCGTGAATTAGCCCTTAAAGGCCGTGACGGTAAACTAACACTTGACGATATGACAGGTGGTAACTTTACCATTACTAACGGTGGTGTATTTGGTTCGTTACTTTCTACGCCTATTATTAACTTACCACAGTCATCAATCTTGGGTATGCACAAAATCCAAGAGCGTCCTATGGCTGTAAATGGTAAAGTTGAAATTCTTCCTATGATGTATTTGGCACTATCTTACGATCATCGCCAAATCGATGGTAAAGAATCTGTTGGTTTCTTAGTGACTATTAAAGAGTTACTTGAAGATCCAACTCGCTTATTACTGGATGTTTAATCGAGTAGTATGAAATATAAGCTGTGAATGACAATTCACAGCTTTTTTTTTGCGCCTTTGGTGTTACTGGGGTTTTCATGTTAAGCCTTGGGATCTATACTAGGTGCGCAATTTGGGATAGCTGTTTATTTGCATAAATATTCAGCTCTTTTAGTATAAAAAATTGGATAAAGCATCATGAATTTGCATGAGTATCAGGCAAAACAACTTTTTGCCGAATATGGTTTACCAGTTTCTCAAGGTTTCGCTTGCGATACACCTGAAGAAGCTGCAGCAGCTGCCGAAAAAATTGGCGGTGATATGTGGGTTGTTAAAACTCAGGTTCACGCAGGTGGCCGTGGTAAAGCTGGCGGTGTTAAGCTAGTTAAAACAATCGAAGAAGTAAAAGAATTCGCTGCAAACTGGTTAGGTAAAAACTTAGTTACTTACCAAACAGACGAAAATGGTCAGCCTGTTGCTAAAATTTTAGTAGAAAGCTGTACAGATATCGCTAACGAATTGTACTTAGGTGCAGTTGTTGACCGTGCTTCTCGCAAAGTTGTTTTCATGGCGTCTACTGAAGGCGGTGTTGAAATTGAAACTGTTGCTGAAGAAACTCCAGAGCTTATCCACAAAGCAGAGATCGATCCATTAGTGGGTCCTCAAGCTTACCAAGCACGTGAGTTAGGTTTTAAACTGGGTCTTAACCCTACACAAATGAAGCAGTTCGTTAAGATCTTTATGGGTCTTGGCAACATGTTCAACGATTTTGATTTCGCTCTTCTTGAAATCAACCCGTTAGTAATCACAGACGAAGGTAACCTTCACTGTCTTGACGGCAAAATCGGTATCGATGGTAATGCACTTTACCGTCAACCAAAAATCCGTGAAATGCACGATCCATCTCAAGAAGATGCACGTGAAGCTCACGCAGCAAGCTTCGAGCTTAACTACGTAGCACTAGATGGTAACGTAGGTTGTATGGTTAACGGTGCAGGCCTAGCGATGGGTACTATGGACATCGTAAACCTACACGGCGGCAAGCCAGCTAACTTCCTAGATGTTGGTGGCGGCGCGACTAAAGAGCGTGTTTCTGAAGCATTCAAAATCATCCTTTCTGACGATAACGTAAAAGCTGTTTTAGTTAACATCTTTGGTGGTATCGTACGTTGTGACATGATTGCTGAAGGTATCATTGGCGCAGTTAAAGAAGTAGGTGTAAACGTGCCTGTAGTTGTACGTTTAGAAGGTACTAACGCTGAATTAGGTCGTGACGTTCTTAAGAACTCTGGCCTAGATATCATCGCTGCTGAATCACTAACAGACGCTGCTGAGAAAGTTGTAGCTGCTGCGGAGGGCAAATAATGTCTGTATTAATCAATAAAGATACAAAAGTTATCTGTCAAGGTTTCACTGGTGGCCAAGGTACTTTCCACTCTGAGCAAGCGCTTGAGTACGGTACACAAATGGTTGGTGGTGTAAGCCCAGGTAAAGGCGGTCAAACGCACCTTGGTCTTCCAGTATTCAACACAGTACGCGATGCAGTTAAAGAAACAGGCGCAACAGCGTCAGTTATCTACGTACCTGCACCGTTCTGTAAAGATGCAATCTTAGAAGCTATCGATGCGGGCATCGAGCTAATTGTTTGTATCACTGAAGGTATCCCAACACTAGACATGGTTGACGTTAAAGTTAAGCTTGATAACTCTGGTGTTCGTATGATCGGTCCTAACTGTCCAGGTGTTATCACTCCTGGTGAGACTAAGATTGGTATCATGCCTGGTCACATCCACAAGCCTGGTAAAGTAGGTATTGTTTCTCGCTCTGGTACTTTAACGTACGAAGCGGTTAAACAAACTACAGACGCTGGTTTTGGTCAGTCTACGTGTGTTGGTATTGGTGGCGACCCAATCCCAGGTACTAACTTTATCGACGTGCTAGAAATGTTCGAAAAAGATCCACAAACTGAAGCAATCGTAATGATTGGTGAAATTGGTGGTACTGCAGAAGAAGAAGCTGCAGAGTACATTAAAGCTAACGTAACTAAGCCTGTTGTTTCTTACATTGCTGGTGTAACTGCACCAGAAGGTAAGCGTATGGGTCACGCTGGCGCAATCATCGCAGGCGGTAAAGGTACTGCTGATGAGAAATTTGCTGCACTAGAAGCTGCTGGCGTACAAACTGTACGTTCACTTGCTGATATCGGTAAAGCACTTAAAGAGAAAACAGGCTGGTAATCAGTTTGCTTAATCTTTAAAAAAGGCTCGCATTTGCGAGCCTTTTTGTTTTTGGCTTAAATATTAGTATGGGTAACTAATGTGTTGAAAAAACCGTACTGATAAATCTTGTCGTTCTTTATTTATTGCCAGCTCTGAGCACATAGCGTGTATTGTTTTTTCTACTTGATTCATAAAGCGGCCGTAGCCCATTTCATGTTTATCTTTATGGGTGGCAACAATTACAAAATGTAGTGACTCAACTAATTTTTCAGCATTGAAAAAAATATGTATTTGCGTGGCTGTGCCATTCACATCAAAACTTATTTTTTGTAATTCTGCATTCCCATCATTTTTATCTATTTGGCTATTACGCACTATGGGCCTTGCACCATTAGCAACCATAGCGCCGTGAGATAATTCGTATCGCTCGCAGCACCTTTTAAATGATTGGGCAAAGTAGTTATAAAACTCAGTGTAATTATTTTTATTTATTAAGCTTTGAAATTGCGTTTTAATGCCGCGCGAAACCGGTATAGAAAACGTTGCATAGGTCATTTCTGCATGCTCGGCGGGTATTTTACATTGGCGAGCTAAATAACGGGGGTATAGGCTTCTAAGTTTGTAGCCGTAACTTTGGTTACAGCCTTTGCTCTTGGCAAATAAGTCATAGGTTAAATGCTGATGATCGCGAAGCTTAAACTGGGGTTGTTCAATAAATAATTGTGTTTGTAAATTATCTAACACTTTTTGCACCCTGCTGTGAAATTGTGCCGAGCTTGCGCGTAAATCATCACCGGTGGCTAAAAATAACAAGCGAATTTTTTTACTTTTAAAAGCAGGGGTGTAGTGTAGTTTGTGCGCTTCGTGGTAACGCGGGTTGTAAAAAAACAACATTTGCTTTGCTGTTTCTAATTGATACGACTCATCATGAAATCTGACCACGGGTAATTTGTCGTTAGCGAGTAGGTGTACATTATGTAGCTCGTATTCATCACAGCTTGCAAATAGTTGCTTGGCAATGCGGGTATAGCAACTATCGATATCGCTAAAACTAGTGTAAAAGTCATCAGTGGGTGTAATTTCAGCGAGTAAATAGTGATTAGCTCGCGCATTTGTTGGAATATAAACTCTGTGTTGTGTAGAACTGGCCATCTTTGAATCCTTTTAAGGAGCTTAAGTTTAGGTACTATAAATGCCTTTCATGACTCAAATATTGCGCTAAAACAAATTTAAGTAATAAACTAATGCACCATTGCCATAATAACTAGAATAAACCCGCATCTAGTGCTGTATGTTAGTGTTTGTTTTTGTAATAATGCATTAGTTTTGTTATCACGAATATTCAGAGGATCGCACTCCTATGGCGGAAATTGAGAATCGCCCAAGTAACTTTATAAGAACTCGAATTGATGAAGATTTAGCAAGTGGCAAACATGCAACTACGCATACACGTTTTCCACCTGAACCAAATGGCTTTTTACATATTGGCCATGCAAAATCAATTTGTTTGAATTTTGGCATTGCAAAAGATTACGATGGTTTATGTAACCTACGTTTTGATGATACAAACCCAGAAAAAGAAGATATTAACTACGTTAATTCAATCAAAGAAGACGTGCAGTGGTTAGGCTTCAACTGGAGTGGTGAGATAAAATATTCGTCAAACTATTTTGATACCCTATACGGCTATGCAGTAGAGCTTATTGAAAAAGGCTTAGCGTACGTTTGTTTTTTAACGGCCGATCAAGCACGCGAGTATCGCGGTACGTTAAAAGAGCCGGGTAAAAACAGCCCATACAGAGACACCTCAGTAGAAGAAAACCTCGCATTGTTTGAAAAAATGCGCGCGGGTGAATTCAAAGAAGGTGAGTGTGTTCTACGCGCTAAAATTGATATGGCAAGCTCATTTATGGTGCTTCGCGATCCAATTATTTATCGCGTTCGTTTTGCTCATCACCATCAAACAGGTGACAAGTGGTGCATTTACCCAATGTATGACTTCACACATTGTATTTCTGATGCGCTTGAGGGGATAACCCATTCATTGTGTACACTTGAGTTTCAAGATAACCGTCGTTTATACGACTGGGTACTTGATAATATCAGCCTTGAGTGCCACCCACAGCAAATTGAGTTTTCGCGCTTAAATCTTGAATACACAATTATGTCTAAGCGTAAGCTAAACGACTTAGTTGTAAATAACTATGTAGAAGGGTGGGATGACCCACGTATGCCAACTATTGCTGGTTTACGTCGTCGTGGTTATACACCGGCTTCAATACGTGAGTTCTGTTTACGTATCGGTGTGACTAAGCAAGAAAACATGGTTGAAATGGGCATGCTTGAAGCGTGTATCCGTGAAGACTTAAATGAAAACGCACCACGTGCAATGGCAGTACTCGATCCAGTTAAAGTGGTAATAGAAAACTTTGATGCAGATAAAGTAGAAACATTGTCGGTAGCAAACCACCCTAATAAAGAAGAAATGGGGCGTCGTGAAGTACCGTTTACTCGTGAGCTTTTCATTGAGCGTGAAGATTTCCGCGAAGAAGCGAATAATAAATTTAAACGCTTAGTACTTGATAAAGAAGTACGCTTACGTGGTGCTTATGTAATTAAAGCCCAGCGTGTAGAAAAAGATGCAAATGGTGAAATTACCACTATTTACTGTACTTACGACAACGAAACACTAGGTAAAAACCCAAGTGACGGCCGTAAAGTAAAAGGGGTAATTCATTGGGTTTCTGCGCCTGAGTCGGTTAATGCAGAAGTTAGATTGTATGACCGTTTATTTAATGTACCAAACCCAGGTGCAGCTGAAGAGTTCGAATCAACACTTAACCCTGATTCGTTAGTTGTATTAGAAAATGCAAAACTAGAAGCATCGCTTGCTAAAGCCGAACCGGCTCAAGGCTTCCAGTTTGAGCGTACTGGCTATTTCTCACGTGATACAAAGTCAGAAAATTTAGTATTCAACCAAACGGTTGGTCTTAGAGATTCATGGGCTAAAATCGAGAAGCAGTAACGCTTTTATAATACCAATTTGCATAATATCTCATTATTGCAAATTGGTATTAAACACAGTTTAAATGTTTAATTTTAAACACAAAAAAACCTGCAATAGCAGGTTTTTTTATTACTATAGCGCGTTATTAGCTATTTGAATCGCTAAATGCTTTACACGCTGCTTTGTCTTGACACTCACCGTATAGGTATAAAGAGTGATTTGTTAGTGTAATACCGTTTTCTTCGGCTATTTCTAACTGGCGACGTTCAATTAAGTCATCTTCAAATTCAACAACTTTACCACATTTTAAACACACTAGGTGGTCGTGGTGAGTGCTGCCAGAAAGTTCAAATACTGACTTTCCGCCTTCAAAATGGTGACGGCTTACAATACCTGCGTCATCAAATTGGTTTAATACACGGTAAACAGTCGCAAGACCAATTTCTTCACCTAAATCTAAAAGAATTTTGTATACATCTTCAGCGCTGATGTGTTGGTTATCTGGAGATTGTAGAATTTCTAAGATTTTAATACGCGGTAAAGTTACTTTTAAACCGGCTTTTTTAAGTTCCAAGTTATGATCAGTCATTAAATCTGTCTCAAATTTGTTTGGTTATACTAGACATCTCTTACAGATGCACACGACACATTAGCAATAACAAGGATAACGCGCCTCAGCACTGAGTGCAAAGAACAATTGATCAATTTTGCTATTAATTCTAAAGTCGCTAACTGTTTGATAATTATTTAAACAGTTAGCGATAAAGGGGGGGAGGTTAGTCTGCTAGTTCGCTTAAGCACATTTCATCATATACTTGTGCGCACCATGCTTTAACACGTTGTTCTGTTAATTCAGGTTGGCGGTCTTCATCAATACCTAAGCCTACAAAGTGCGTGTCATCAGCCATACCTTTAGATGCTTCAAAGTCGTAGCCTTCACTAGACCAATGACCAACCACAATAGCACCGCGCTCGGTAACGATATCGTTGATCATACCCATAGCGTCTAAAAAGTATTCTGCGTAGTCTTCTTGGTCGCCACAACCAAAAATAGCCACTAGCTTACCTTCAAAGTCTACTTCTTCAAGCTCAGGGAAAAAGTCATCCCAATCACATTGTGCTTCACCGTAGTACCAAGTAGGAATACCGAATAAGATTAAATCGAACTCTGCAATCTCTTCTTTAGAGCTTTTTGCAATGTCGTGTACAGCCACAAGCTTTTTACCCAATTCTTTTTGGATCATTTTTGCTACGTGTTCTGTATTACCTGTGTCACTTCCGAAAAAAATGCCTACACTTGCCATGGACTTCAAACCTTTTATCTATCAATAGCCAATCTTTCTTGTAAAATTGTTTCAATCAGCGCACTACGGCTAATATTTTGTGCATCTGCCATATCACTCAGTGCCTGATATAACTGTGATGAAACTTTAAATTCTACACGCTTTAAACCGCGTGCTTTATCTCGTTTTATTTGATTACGTTTATTAACCTTTAACTGCATATCCCTTGGTAAAGGGTTCGTTTTAGGCCTGCCTGGGCGCTTTTCGTATTCAAATAAATCGGGAGTTGTTCTATCTGTTTCTGACTTCGCCATGCCTAACCTACACCTGCACCTTGCCAAAAAACTTGTATAAGTCCTTTCGCAATAAAGCCAGAACACCCTAAAAAGAGGACGCCCCACACAATGTAGCGACCAAACTTAGGTACGTTACCACTATTAAGTACGTCTTTAATTGCCAGGCCGATGAATACAAAAATACCGGCTAAGCCAAAGTACAACCCTAGGGTATCAAATTCGTTAATAAACTGACTGACCATCAACGTATAACCTTTAAATTAAACGGCGCGTACTATAGCATATAAATATGCATTAATTTAGTACGGATAACCAAAAACACATGATTAAAATTGCATTAAAGCCCTGTTAAAAAGTCATTTATTGCTTTATTAACTGCAGCGGGTTTTTGTGCATGAAGCCAATGTCCTGCACCGTGTATAATTTTTGCTCGTGTATTTTTAAAGCGCTTTGTTATTTCATCGCGGTATTCTGGCAGTATGTAATCAGAATCGTTACCTTTGATAAACAAAGTATCGCACAAACAAGAATTGTTTTCATTAACATTGGCTGTGATTGTCGAATATTTTTCATCAAGTACATCTAAATTAAATCGCCATTTGTACTGTCCATCGTCGTTTTTAGCTAAGCTTTTTAGTAAAAACTGCCTAACACCTAGCTCATTAATGTACTCGCTCATAATAGCATCAGCTTGTTTTCTATCAGTAACCTGGCTAGTTGCCACTTTTTTTAGTGCATTAATAATTTGTGTGTGGCGGGCAGGGTAACTCACAGGGGCAATATCAAGTACCACCAGCTTATTTACTTTTTGGCTATGCATTAGCGCCACTTCCATCGCCACTTTACCGCCCATTGAATGGCCAATCAGGTGCGTATTGTTAATATTTAACGCGTTCATTAGCTCAACAATATCTGCGGCCATTGCAGGGTAGTTCATTTCATTACTGTGCGGTGAAGCGCCATGGTTACGCAAATCTACATTCGTTACCCTAAAGTGCTCGCTCAATGGTTTTGCAATAACATTTAGGTTTTCTAAAGAGCCAAATAAACCATGAATGATCACTATATCCGGACCTTCACCGTATTGTTTATAGTTTAATAGCATGAGCGCCTCCTAAAATTTTGGCTTAGTTTGCCGAGCATTGCCCTAAAAAGCAAAAGATATAACGGTTAACTGCTCTGCACGCGCCTTTTATGGGGTAACACCGTTTATTTTTACGCCAGTTATGGGCTCTTTGGTGTTACCAGTCTAATGGAGATAATAATATGGGTAGTACTTTTAAAAGCTGTTAATTACTACATTGGGTTTATAAGCAAATAATCAACACACCTTTATTAGCGCGTTTATAGGTTATGTTTGTGCGAGTGCTTGTTGTAACTCGCATTTATATTTGGTTTGGGTATAATCACGGGGAAAGAAAAAATGTGGCCCGTAATGACAGGAACAACATGAAACAAATCGACATAGACGACGAGTTATATCAGTATATTGCTAGCAATACACAAAGTATTGGCGAAAGCGCATCCACTATTTTACGTCGTTTATTAAATCTAAACGGTGATGACAACACTCCCGTTGCTAAGAACAATCAAAACAACCAAACAGCTACTCAAGCCCCACTTGACGACACGCCAGCTACTAACGACAGCCAAGAGCAAGAGGTTGTCACACCCGTGAAGCAAACAAACGCTAATGTATTTAATATTCTAAATAAAGAAGAACTAGCAATGCAAAAAGGGGTGGTAGGCAGGTTTTTATTTATTTTAAGTGCTTTTTATAGAACGCATAAAAAAGAGTTTAGTGCTGTGCTTGATATAAAAGGGCGCGACCGCGTTTACTTTGCAACCAGCAAAGAAGACTTAGTTAATAGCGGCAGTAGTATGAACCCTAAAAACATTACCGACAGTGAGTACTGGGTAATGACAAATTCAAACACGACACGTAAAAAAATGATGCTACACGAGGTTGCGCTGTGCTTAGGTTATTCAGCAGAGCAAGCAGAAGAAATTCGCGATTACTTGTAAGGAAATAAACATGGCTATTCATTCAGGTGCTGGGAAAACTGCGCCACATTCAACTTTAGTTAACGTACCAAAACTGGTATCGGCTTATTATTTAAATGAGCCAGACTTAGAGCAAAACCCAGAGCATTGTGTTGCTTTTGGTACGTCGGGTCACCGTGGTTGCTCTTACGATGTTAAGTTTAACGAATCTCATATTTTAGCCATTACACAAGCTATTTGTGACTACAGAAAGCAAAATGACATTTTTGGTCCGCTTTTTTTAGGTAAAGATACGCATGCATTAAGTGAAGCTGCTTTTAACTCTGCCATAGAAGTATTAGTGGCTAATGAGGTGCAAGTAATTACCCAGCAAAATCACGATTACACGCCAACCCCTGTCATTAGCCATGCTATTGTTTGCCATAACAAATTAAATCCTAACGAATTAGCCGATGGTATTGTGGTAACGCCTTCACATAACCCGCCAGAAGACGGTGGCTTTAAGTACAATCCACCTAACGGTGGCCCAGCAGATACCGACGTAACTAAATGGATTGAAGACAGAGCAAATCAATTACTATTAGAAGATTTAGTAGAAGTTGAGCTGTTTCCATTTGCTAAAGCATCGCGTTCAGGGTTTATTAAATACGAAGACCTAATGACGCCATACATTAACGACTTAGAAAATATCGTTAATTTAAAAGCCGTTAGCGATGCGGGTATTAAAGTAGGTATTGACCCGCTAGGTGGCTCTGGTATTAACTTTTGGCCATTAATAGCGCAAAAATATAATTTAGATTTAACCGTAGTAAACGACAGTGTTGATCCGCGTTTTGCATTTATGCCACTTGATAAAGATGGCAAAATCCGTATGGATTGTTCATCACCTTACTCAATGGCTAATTTAATTAAATTAAAAGACGACTTTGATATTGCTATTGGCAACGACCCAGATTACGACCGCCACGGTATCGTTACCCCAGATGGATTAATGAATCCTAATCACTTTTTAGCGGTAGCGATTGATTATTTATTAAAACACCGCGACTGGGACAGCAGTGTAGAAATTGGCAAAACGCTGGTTTCTAGCTCAATGATTGACCGTGTAGTAGCTCGTAATGAGCGTAAAGTTAAAGAAGTGCCGGTTGGCTTTAAATGGTTTGTCGATGGCTTAAACAAAGGCAAGCTTGCCTTTGGTGGCGAAGAAAGTGCGGGTGCTGCGTTTTTACGATTTGATGGCAGCGTATGGTGTACCGACAAAGACGGCTTTATTATGGGGTTACTTGCAGCTGAAATACTCGCAGTAACGGGTAAAACACCATCAGCGCTTTATAAAGAGCTAGAGCAAGAATTTGGCTCTCCACTATACAAGCGTTTAGATGCCCCTGCTAGCAGTGCACAAAAATCACGTTTAAAAGCACTTAGTGCAAGCGATGTTAAAGCCGATACATTAGCTGGCGAACCAATTTTACAAAAACTGACTCATGCACCTGGCAATGATGCGGCCATTGGCGGCTTAAAAGTAGTGACTGAAAACGGCTGGTTTGCAGCACGTCCTTCTGGTACTGAAGATATTTATAAAATTTATCTTGAGTCTTTCAAAGGTGAAGAGCATTTAGCACTACTAGAAAAAGAAGCGAAGCAATTAGTTGATTCTGTTATCAGCTAACACGGCTTACACTATTTAAAAACGGCTGATTTATTCAGCCGTTTTTGTTTATATCTCTCACACTATAAAAGGGCTTATCATGTTAGCCAAACCAGATTATTTAAATGAACTAATAAATAGCGGCGATTTTTTAACACTCAGTCGCGACAATGAATGGCATTTAGAGGCAAGTGAATTTGCTTTAGAAAATGGCACGCGCGTAACCGTTCACGATACAGGTGTTATTGAATTTCAACCACAGGGTACAACAACAAAAGATGTTGTGCTTTCAAGTGCTGTACACGGTAACGAAACCGCACCTATAGAAATATGTGACGAGCTAATAAAAACCATAATAAAAGGGGAGCTTGCATTAAATCAGCGTGTGCTCTTTATATTTGGTAATCCAAAATCAATAAATATTGGCCTGCGTTTTGTAGAAGAAAACCTAAACCGTTTGTTTAACGGCCACCACACTGTTGAGGGTGTGCCAATGAACGATGAGCGCAAACGCGCAGCAAAACTAGAAGAGTATGTAACTGACTTTTTTACACGGGGTGAGCAAGGCAGTGCACGTTATCATTATGATTTGCATACCGCTATACGTGGCTCAAAAAATGAAAAATTTGCTGTGTATCCTTATCTTCATGGTAAACCATGGAAAAAATCGCAGTTACAATTTTTACTTAGCTGCGGTGTAAATACCGTATTGATGATGAAATCACCGGCAACCACATTCAGTTACTATTCTTCGTTTGTTCATGGCGCTGATTCATTTACCGTTGAACTGGGTCAAGTTAAACCGTTTGGTGAAAACGACATGGCTCGCTTTGCAAAAACCAAGCAAACGCTAACTGCATTAATTAGCCAAAAAGAAGTGCAATACCCTAAATTTAATGCAAGTGACTTTGAGCTGTTTGCCGTGCATCGCACAATTAATAGAACGCAGCAGGACTTTAGCTTTCCGTTTTCTGATGATGCAGAAAATTTCACAGGGTTTGCTAAAGGTGAGTTGCTAGCAACAGACGGCGATACCCCTTATTATGCCGATGTGGAAGGAGAAGCTATTATTTTTCCAAATGCGCACGTTGCACTTGGGCAAAGGGCATTGCTTACCGTTATTCCTATGCAAGTAGATAGTAATTTCGTCTAATAAAACTCATCAGACCACTCACCTTAAATATTTAACTGTATGTTTTTATTAGTTTAATAAATGCGTACAGTTAACTTTCCACCTTTTTAATCGTATTTTACTTTTGTTTCGTCTTACACTTGTTGAATAACATCTTACGTTAACGTAAGGTGGTGGCAGCTTTAATTAAATACAGCGCAGATGCTGCAAAGTTTATTCGCAAGCCTCACCCATAATAAAAACTTAAAAGGGGCGCTGTATCACAGACAACAAGAGAAGGTAGGTTATGAGTAATCCAAATAACGTATCGCTGAATATTAACCACGACCTCGAGTTTATAGACGGTCATGCGCTAACTATTCCAACCCTTAGTATTTTAACTGAGGACGGCGACATTCATCCTAGTGCTACCGCACCGACTATTTCTAAACACACAGCGATTAAACTATACGAAACAATGCGTTTTATTCGCCTACTCGATGAGCGGATGCAAGGGGCGCAGCGCCAAGGCCGCGTAAGCTTTTATATGCAATGTTTAGGTGAAGAAGCCGCTGTTACAGCCTCTGCTGCCGCACTTGATCAAGATGACATGATTATGGCGCAATACCGCGAGCAAGCCGCTTTACATTACCGCGGATTTACGCTTGACCAATTTATGAATCAAATGTTTTCTAATGAGTTAGATTTAGGGAAAGGGCGCCAAATGCCGATTCATTATGGTTCAAAAGAACTAAATTATATGACCATATCATCGCCCCTCGGTACGCAAATTCCTCAAGCTACAGGGTATGCCTACGGGCAAAAAGTAAAACACATTGACGCAAAAACTGGCGAGCTTGCAAGCACCATAGATAATGTGACGATTTGTTACTTTGGTGAAGGCGCGGCATCTGAAGGTGACTTTCATGCGGGTTTAAATATGGCTGCGGTACACAAAGCCCCTGTTATATTTTTTGCACGTAATAACGGGTATGCAATATCAACACCTGCAGATGAGCAATTTAAAGGCGATGGTATAGCATCGCGAGGCGTAGGGTATGGCATTAAAACCATACGTGTTGATGGCTCAGATGCATTAGCTGTGTTTGCAGCAACACAAAAGGCCCGCGAAATGGCAGCAACGCAGGGCGAGCCGGTATTAATTGAGTCAATAGCGTACAGATTAGGTGCTCACTCAACCTCAGATGATCCAAGTGGTTATCGCTCAAAAGATGAAGAGGCCACGCATAAAGTTTGCCCAATTGATAAATTTAAAAAATGGTTGATCAAGCAAGAGTGGTTAAACGAAGAGGACGATGCTAAAGCGAAAGACACTATTCGTGAAGATATTTTAGCCGCCCTTAAACGTGCTGAAAAAGTGCAAAAGCCAGCGCTTGAAGAGCTAATATCAGATGTTTACGATACGCCAATTCCTTCACTTGAGCGCCAATATAACGATTTAAAAGCACATATTAAGCAGCACCCAGATGCGTACCCAATCACAGCAGGGAGAATTAAGTAATGGCTAAAATGAACATGCTACACGCAATTAATTCTGCACTCGATATCACCATGAATGAGCACCCTCAGGCGTGTATTTTTGGGGAAGATGTTGGCTATTTTGGTGGTGTTTTTAGAGCGACCTCAGGTTTGCAAGAAAAGTACGGTAAACACCGCGTATTTAACACACCGCTTACAGAGCAAGGTATTTTAGGTTTTGCCAATGGCTTAGCCGCGTTTGGCGCGCCTGCACTTGCTGAAATACAATTTGCTGATTATATTTTTCCGGCATTTGACCAAATAGTTAATGAGTCTGCCAAGTTTAGATACCGCAGTGGTAATGAATTTAACGTAGGCAATTTAACGATTCGCACACCGTATGGTGGCGGTATTGCGGGGGGCTTATATCATTCACAATCGCCAGAGGCATACTTTGCCCATACGCCAGGGCTAAAAATAGTGGTACCGCGTAACTCGTACCAAGCAAAAGGGTTACTACGAGCAAGTATTAAAGACGATAACCCCGTTATTTTCTTCGAGCCTAAACGTTTATACCGCGCTTCTACCGGCGAAGTACCAGAGGATGATTACACCATTGAGCTTGGTAAAGCCGAAGTAGTACAAGAAGGTACAGATATCACTGTACTTGCGTGGGGCGCGCAAATGGAAATTGTTGAAAACGCAGCAAAACAAGCCAATGAACAAGGCATTAGTTGTGAGGTGATTGACCTTAGAAGCATATTACCTTGGGATGTTGAGACAATTGCTAAGTCGGTCACTAAAACAGGACGTTTGGTGATAAGCCACGAAGCGCCTATTACCAATGGCTTTGGTGCCGAAATTGCGGCGACTATTCAGCAAGAGTGCTTTTTACACCTTGAGTCACCTATTATGCGAGTATGTGGGTTAGATACACCTTACCCATTAGCACTTGAAAAAGAATATGTGCCTGATGCGCTAAAAGTAATGGCCGCAATTAAACAATCAATGGATTTTTAGGGGATACCATGGCTAAAGATTTTATATTACCCGATATTGGTGAAGGCATTGTTGAGTGCGAAGTGGTTGAATGGCTAATACAAGAGGGTGACACAGTAAAAGAAGATCAACCCATTTGTGACGTGATGACCGATAAAGCCCTGGTGCAAATTCCGGCTGTGCACGATGGCGTAATCACTAAATTGTATTATCAAAAAGGGGAGATTGCGCAGGTTCATGCACCCTTGTTTGCTATGAATGTAGCCGATGAACAAAGCCAAAGCGATGAAACACACACAGAGCAAGTGCAAAATACACAAAGCGACAACGCATCGTCAGAGCATTTAGAAGATTTTATTCTTCCAGATATTGGTGAGGGGATTGTTGAGTGTGAAATAGTTGATTGGCTAGTGGCCGAAGGCGATGAAATACAAGAAGATCAGGCTGTGTGTGATGTAATGACCGACAAAGCACTGGTACAAATTCCGGCTAAATACACAGGGACAGTGCAAAAGCTTTACTATCAAAAAGGTGAAATTGCTCAGGTACATAGCCCGTTATTTCAAATGAGCATAGCCGGCAGTACAGCTAAACCCAATGTAGATGTAAACGACGCCGTTGTAAAAGCACAAAGTAAAGCGGCAGATAAATCTGTAGCAACGCAGCAAACAACAGCAAATAAAGTTGTTAATAAAAAAGCGGTTGCCTCACCAGCTGTAAGGCGCAAAGCCCGAGAGCTTGATGTTGATTTAACATGCGTACCGGGCAGCGGTAAAAATGGCCGCATTTATAAACAAGACATAGAAGAATTTATTAAAGGTGAGGTACCTAATACAATAGATACATCACCACTTAGTAGTGCTACTACTCAAAACAGCGTTACTCAAAATAAAGAGCCACAATCGCCACAAACACAAAGCGGTGGTATGCGAGCAGAGCCAATTAAAGGCATTAAAGCGGCTATGGCAAAGCAAATGATGGCCTCGGTCTCTACAATCCCTCACTTTACCTTTAGTGACGAGATAGACTTAACGCAATTAATTGCCCTGCGAGCGAGTTTAAAAGAGCAATATAAAGCGCAGGGTGTAAAGCTCACTATGATGCCATTTTTTATCAAAGCGTTATCGCTTGCGATGAAAGAGTACCCAGTGCTTAATTCTAAAGTAAATGATGATTGTACTGAGCTTACCTACTTTGACGATCATAATATTGGGGTAGCAGTGGATTCAAAAGTGGGTTTGCTAGTGCCTAATATTAAATCGTGCCAATCTAAGAGTATTGTTGAAGTTGCAAACAGTTTAACAAGCTTAACTGATGCAGCACGCGAGGGGCGCGTAGCACCAGATGACTTAAAAGGGGGCACCATTAGCATTTCAAATATTGGGGCAATTGGCGGCACTATTGCGACCCCGATTATTAATAAGCCAGAAGTTGCTATTGTAGCATTAGGGAAGTTACAACACTTACCGCGCTTTGATGAAAGCGGCCAAGTTGTTAGCAAAGCTATTATGCAAGTGAGTTGGTCAGGCGATCACCGCGTTATTGATGGCGGTACAATTGCGCGCTTTAATAACTTGTGGAAATCGTATTTAGAAAACCCATCGGCAATGATGATGGCTATGAGTTAATAATTAAATTTATAAAAAAACCAGCAATTTGCTGGTTTTTTGTTTTAAAGCGCAGTGTTTTTAATTAAGATACAAATGTTACTAAAAGGTAATAAATCAAACCCGCTAGGGAATATAAAAACTAACACTAAGGAATTGTAATGGAACATTATATGAACGCGCTGCGTAGCTACGCAGATTTTTCAGGACGTAATCGCCGCAAAGCTTATTGGATGTTTGTATTGTTTAATACTATCTTTTCAATTATCTGTAATGTGATTGATAGCGCACTAGGTACTATGTTTATTGGCTCTATTTATAGTTTAGCGCTATTAATACCAGGTTTGAGCGCTGGTGCGCGCCGTTTACACGATACAGGCCGCTCTGGCTGGTGGCAGTTACTTTGGTTAGTGCCAATTATTGGCTGGATTGTTTTAATTGTGTTCCTTGCGCAAGACTCACATGAAGGCGAAAACGATTTTGGCCCAAATCCAAAAGAACTAGCTGCAGAGCCAGCAGCCGTATAAATAAAATACGCTAACATTAAAAAAGCTCAGCAATTGCTGAGCTTTTTTGTACTTATGATTTTTTAAACTGTTAACTTAAAAAGTAAAGCCCGTAACCTACAACTAAAGCAGGTATAGAGGTATACAAGGTAGCAATTACAGCCGCTTTTGGCGCCATTGCAATAGCTGGAAACAACGCATCGCCATCATTTGAAATCGCATTAGCAGCTAATGCACTAAAAGGAATAATGCCCTGTATATAAAGCGTGGTTACAATTATTTGTGGCCCACAGCCAGGTAAAAAACCAATGACGACTGCAATTAACGGTGCTAAATAGGCGTAGTGCATAAACCAGGTTTTTAAATCAAGGCCTACCACACTGACTAATATTTCAAACAGCATGAACGATGCCACCACCCATGCAGTTACAAAATGGGTATCTTGCAATACTTTTATAAGCTTTGAAGGCGGATTACATTCCTCCTCTTCTGAGGTAATTTCTTTATAGCTTTCGCCTTTAGAAGAGTAGGCCCATATAACAACCGTAAACAGTGCCATTGCTGCACCAAATAAGCTAATACCGGCGCTGGTATATTGACCAAATTGATCAAAGTCCACATTAAATGCAATTAAAAACGCAATGATTAAACTTGGAATAATGGCAAACATCCACACAGGTTTGCTAATTTTTATTATTTTAGTGGGCAAAACTTTTACTTGGTGTTTTTGCTCTTGTGCGCTGGGACGTAAAAAATTAGGTTTGTGAATTGCATTAACTATTAATCCACACAGTGTGCCTACCACTAAACCTATAGCCATTATTGTTAAGCCTTCAGTAGGGCGCGTAGCAAGCAGTAAAAAAGCAGCATCGCCCATTGTGGCGGTAAGTACAGCAACAATAGCCCCAAAGCTTGCTTGGCCTTTAGTGTATTGAGTAACCACAATAATTGCACCACCACAGCCGGGTAAAGCGCCAAGAACGGATGCAAACAGCACTTCAAGTGACTTAGATTTAGCGCTTAAGTAGCTCATTTCTAATTGAGGGATATGTTCTATTGCGTAGTAGTAAATAAGTAACGTAGCCGCTACAAATACACTAACCTGAAAAAACGCATCACTGAGAGCAGTAATGGTTATTTCGCGAAGACTAGGAACAGCTAAACATACCAATAAAAAAAGTGGTAGGAGTAAGCGTTTATTTTGGCTAACAAACCGTTTGGAAGCTGGCGTAATAAATCCTATTTGAGAGAGTAAAATCATAAGTGTGCCCCAGTTTTAGTTTAACTAGGACACACTGTATACATTTTGCAAATGATAATCAATATCATTTGTATCTATTTAAATCGATAGCTCAGTTTGAGTTTTTCGATGGTAAATAACCTACGCTCAGGCTAAATACATTATTTGCGTTGAAACTCTGAGTTTTCGTACCATGCAGGCCATTGTGCTTGTTCAGAAATATCAAAGCCTACTTTATAAAACAATTGTAAGTCTTGCACCGCACCCGATAAATCCCACTCATCGCGGTATCTGTCACAGGGTTGATGGTAACAACCACGTAGCACTAAGCTCATACGTTTACGATAATTTGCTGTATCCTCATCAGCAGCAACAGTACCGCCGCCTGCATACATAGCCGGAATACCCATGTTTGCAAATGCAAAGTGATCAGAGCGGTAATAACCACCTGATGATGGTTTAGGGTCGCCCGCTATTGTTCTACCTTGCTCTTTTGCTGCTTTGGCTAGTAGGTCGTCCATTTGCGACTTACCTAAACCTACTACGTTCATGTCTTTTACTTTACCTAATAAGTTTAGGCTATCCATGTTTATATTAGCGACTGTTTTATCGGCAGCAATAACTGGGTTAGCAGCGTAGTATTTAGATCCAAGTAAGCCTTGCTCTTCAGCCGTAACAGCTAAAAATGTCATTGAGCGAGTAGGGTGCTTTGGCAGCTTAGTAAATGCCTCTGCAACCTCAATTAGCCCCGCAGTGCCTGTGGCGTTATCGTGTGCCCCATTATAAATTTGGTCTCCCTTACGGGTTGTATCTGTACCTAGGTGATCCCAATGCGCTGAATAAATAACATGTTCATCCGCTTTTTCGCTACCCGGCAACGTGGCAATAAAGTTATACGACACCGATTTTTTAATTGTATTTTTAACATTAACCGATGCAGTTAAATCGCCCATGTCAACGTTATACGCACCTTTAGCTGCATTGGCTTTTGCAGTCTCAAAATCAAGACCCGCTTTAGCAAATAACTCTTTTGCTACATCAGTGGTCACCCAGCCTTCAACCGCAACGCGGTCCATATTGTTGTTCTCTTTTTGAAAACCAAACTGCTCACCGCTCCATGAGTTTTCAACCACTGACCACGGGTATGATGCAGGGGCGGTTTCGTGAATGATGATAGCACCGGCTGCACCTTGACGACTCGCTTCTTCATATTTATAAGTCCAGCGGCCATAGTAGGTCATTGCATCGCCGGTAAATAACGCAGGATCTTTTGTAGCAAAACCCGGATCGTTAACAAGCATTACAACAGTTTTGCCTTTTACGTCTAGGCCTTCGTAATCGTTCCAGTTATATTCAGGGGCATTTACACCGTAACCTACGAATACAAGCTCTGAATTTTCAATCCCTTCTTGTGCGCTAATGCGGCTACTGCCCATAACCATGTCTTTTTTGTATTGATAATCTTTACCACCAATACTTAATACCATATTTGAATCAGCTTCTAATGAAACAAGCGGCACTTCTTGTAAAAAACTATCACCATTACCGGGTTCAAACCCTAATGCTTTAAATTGTGTAGTTAAGTAATCAAGCGTTAACTTTTCACCTTCAGATGAAGGCGCTCTACCGCCAAATTCATCAGAGGCAAGCACTTTAATGTGCGCTGCAAGTTCATCTGCTTTAATACTGTTGTAACCATTTGTTACATCGGTAGGTGTAATACTTGTTGTTGCACAGCCAGCTAATACAGCGCCAGCAATCAGTGTGAGAGAGAAATATCGTTTCATAGTAGCTCTATTCTTGTTCTAAGATGAGATTAGTATATTAACTTCTATTAATTAGAACCAGTTTTTGCGGTAAACTGCCCGCAAATTAACAGCATAAATTGTTAAAGGTATAAATGAAGCGCTTTACTCCGCCCGAGCAATGGCAAGTTAGTAGTTTGAAAAGCGGTGCGTTTGAGCACTTACGAACACTGTTTAATATTGATAAACAAACTGATTGGCCAAGCCCCGATTGGTTCACTGTGTATTTGAATGCCATTAATGCTAATAACCTGCCAATAACGTTTGAAGACGATGCAAACGTTGATTTTGGCGAGCGCTATTATGAGCAAGTCATTTTTGAAACTGGCGTAGTGCCAACACGCAGTAAAAATTGGCACGACTTATTTGGTGGCTTTATTTGGTGTTTGTTTCCAAAAACCAAGGCGCTTATTAATCAGCGCCACGTACAAGAAATAGCGCAACATGGCTTAAAGCAACGTACTAAACATCGTAATGCACTCACATTATTTGACGAGTGCGGCGTGGTGCTTGCCATTAGTGATACTAAGTGGCAAACGCTTTTAACAGACCACCAATGGAAAACGGCATTTATAACTCACCGAGAAGAGTGGGGCAAAACAATACAACCTTTTATGTTTGGCCACGCTAATTATGAAATGCTCACAAAACCCTATATTGGTTTAACGGGTAAAGCGTTATTTGTAAGTGTACCGGATGAAATATTTTGTAAAGATTTAGTTACTCAATATCAGTACCTAGACCAAGTACTTTATGAGAAGATAAAAATAGAGCATTGCTTAGCCGATAACAAACAGCTTTCTCCATTGCCATTGTTAGGTGTACCAGGATGGCATGACGCAAATGAGAATGAATCGTTCTATGATAATACCGATTACTTTAGAGCTAAACGAAGGATACGAAAATGATAGAAGTCGCAGGGCTTAAAAAAAAGTTTAAGTTAACCAAGGATCATAAAAAAAATAAAGTTGATGATATAGACCCGCGTGAAGATAAAGATTTTTTTCATTCAGTAAGAGATGTCAGCTTTCAATGTGCAAAAGGTGAAGTGTTAGGGTTACTTGGCCCTAATGGCGCGGGTAAAACTACTACATTGCGTATGCTCTCAACTGCACTTAAGCCCGATGAAGGCACAATAACTATTGCTGGCAACGACATAATTAAAAAGCCGTTAGTAGGGCGCAAGTCTATTGGTTTTTTATCCGGTTCAACTGGTTTGTATGGTCGCCTGACCGTTAAAGAAAATATTGAATACTTTGCAAAGCTTCATGGAATGAACAAAGAGCAAATAGCGGCCCGTTGTGAAGAACTTTTTACTTTGCTCGACATGCATAAATTTATTGATAAACGTGCAGAAAACCTATCTACCGGCATGAAGCAAAAAGCCAATATTGCCCGTGCTGTGGTACATCACCCAGAAGTGGTGGTACTCGATGAGCCAACCACAGGCCTTGATATCATGACCACACAAACGGTTATAAACTTTATTAAAGGCTTAAAGGCGCAAGGCACGCCTGTTATTTTTTCAACGCACCATTTAGATGAAGTCGCCCTTTTATGTGACCGTGTTGCGGTAATTAATGAAGGCGTAAGCTGCTTTGACGGCACACTTGCTCAATTCAAACAGGCAGGTAATAGTGAAGAGCTAAACCAAGCGTTTATGAATATTTTAACGGAGAAACACGATGTTTGAAGTTTTTAAAAAGGAATTAACAGAACTCCTACGCGATAAAAAAACCTTGTTGTTTGTTATAGCGCTACCAGTTCTAATTTTTCCAGTAATATTTGGAACTTTAGGTTACTTTATGGCTCAAGCGCATTTAGATGCGGAACAAGAGGTCCATAACTACTTCATCATTGGTGATAAAAATGCTAAAGGCTTTAGTGAGTCAGTTTTTTATCACAAAAATTTTAAATTAAAAGATGACTTAAAATTGAACTCTCGGCAGGAATTAAAAGATGCTGTAACAAATGAGTTGATTGACCTAGGCATTTATATATCAAGTCAACAAGTTTCAAATGATAAAAATACAATAAAAATTGAAGTGATTTATAATAACTCTAGTAGAGTAAATTATATCACTGAGAAAATTAATAAAATATTTGCTGAGTATAAAATACTTGTACAATATAAAAACTTAAAAAAACTAGGGGTTATAAAGCAGCAAGAACAAGAGTTTATATTATCGCCGATAGAGTTGGAGCTGATAGATTCGTCAAATGCTAGAGAAAGCTTTGGAGAAAAAATTGGTATATTACTACCTTATTTATTAATACCTATAGTTTTGACTGGGGCAAGTTATCCGGCAATTGATCTTGGTGCCGGAGAAAAAGAAAGAGGAACTTTGGAAACGCTTCTACTTACTCCTATTACTAGAACCCAATTAGTTATTGGTAAGTTTATAACAATTTTAACTGCTTCCTTAGCAACATCTTTAATTACAGTGTTCAGTCTTGGTAGCTGGATGTTTATAGCAAAACAATTTATCTCAATATCTTTTATACTAGATGCAATCGAGCTCATTGGCACATTGGATTTGCTATTAATTTTACTTTTATTGATACCATTAGCATGTATTTTTTCAAGTGTTGTTTTAGCTATTTCAATTTACGCAAAAACTTTTAAAGAAGCTCAAAATTATATGGGACCACTGTCTATTTTAACATTTTTCCCTCTCGCTATATCAATGATGCCAAACATGGAATTAAATTTAAAAACCGCGCTTATTCCTATAGTAAATATATCGTTAGCCATTAGAGAACTATTAAAAGGAACTGTAGAATATAATCATGTTTATTTAATTATTGGATCAACAAGTATCATAGCTATGATATCAATTCTTTTTTGTATAAAGTGGTTTAATAAAGAAGAAGTTTTATTTAGGTAAAATCTGTGCACTAAAATACACAAAAGTATTTTAGTGCAGCATAAATTTACAAGCTAAAACTAATTTCTACTCTTCTGTTCTTAGAATCATCAGAACTTATTGGTGCTAAGCTTCCCATTGCTTTAATTTTAACATGTGAGCTACTTATTCCATTGTTAATGAAATAATCAGCGACTACTTTTGCTCTTTTTAGTGAAAGCTGCATGTTTAGATCATAATTCCCAGAATTATCCGTATGGCCTGTAATGATAATATTTTCGTTATCACTTCTGCTTTCAACTAAATAATTTAGATATTTATAGTAAGATTTTGCGATTTTGTAGGAGTTTAAATCAAAGTAGATATCATTAATCTGATTGCTACTTACTGGAGGGAGAACCTCTTTTATATTATTAATTTTTCTGATAAATACAAAAGATTTATCTTCATATGATGATAAATGAATAATCTGTAAATTATTACTTATTCTAAAGGTGGCAACCCTCTGTTTATTTTTATCACTAATAAAGTGTACTGAATCTATGCTGTTTGCTAACTCAATTGAGTTTCCACATAATTCAAATAAGCATTCATTAACCAAGGTGTAACTTTCTGATAGTAGGTGTTGATAAATTTCTATATATTTATCGGTTGCATCACTGTAATCACTAAAGGTTAAACTTTTGAAGTTGGAAGATGAAGCAACCATCTTCTTTTTGCCTAAGGTAAAGCTATAAAGACTTTCGGTGCCCGACTTTATCATTTGTCTATCCTCAATATAGCTTGGTGCTGAAGAGGCATTAGAAATAAAAGAGGTAAGTAAAGACGAGAAAAGAAGTGAAGATACATATTTTTTCATGAATAACATCCATATTATTTTTTCTTAAATTAACATTTTATGAAATTGGTTGCAACTTCGGGTACATTTCATTAAAGTTATCGGCTTATGTATATGCGATAAAGGAATACAGCAAATGCAAAGAGTTAATACTATAGAAAATGAAATCATCCGTCTCAAAAACTCTGGTATCGCTTATAAATTAGCAACTAAAACCAATAATACGGAGATTTTGGACGAGCCATTAAATGATGTTTTAGTTCTTTCTTATGTTCCAATTGATTTAGAGTTTGAGTATCAACTTTTAAATAGAAAGGCGTCTGGTATCGTTTGGCTCCCAATAAAGAATACTGATATTGAAGAAGTTATAGAAACCTTAAATAATGGTGGTAAATGGTTTAGTAGAGTGACTTTAACTAGAAAAATAACCGACACCTTCGATAAGAAAAACTACAAAGTAGACATAAATTCTTTCGGCTTAACTAAAAGAGAAAAGCAAATTGTTGAACAATTAAAGTTAGGTTATAGCAATAAAGAAATAGCCAGAAACAAATGTATAAGTGAAGCAACAGTAAAATCACATGTAAAAAACATACTTTTCAAAACTAATACTAAAAATAGAACTTCTTTGTTAATCCAGCTTTCAAAATAAAATCATCCCTTAGGATGATTTTTTTGTTAAAAAAAGGATATTAAAATTTAAATTCAATTAACGTACAAGGAGTAAACAATGAATACGAATAAAAAACAACTAGGGCAAGGAATGACTGAATATATCATCATTGTTGCTTTAATTGCTGTTTCTGCAATCGGTGTATATAGTTTTTTTGGTAAAACTATCCGTAACCAAGTATCTGCACTTGCCTCTGAGGTTTCTGGTAAAAATTCAAGCGGCAATATTGAAGCTGCACAGTTAGCTTCAGATAATGCAAAAACTAACGCAAATAAAGATTACGACTTAGGCAACTTTAATGAAGGCGCAGCGCAAACTGAAGGCGGTTCAGGTAGTAACTAGCAGATTTAGGAGCTTCTAATGGTTATACGTCAAAAGGGTCAAGGTCTAACTGAGTACCTTATCATTGTTGCTTTAATAGCTGTTTCAGCGATAGGAGTTTATAGTTTTTTTGGTAAAACTATTCGTAACCAAGTGTCTGCATTATCTTCTGAGGTCTCAGGTAAGAACTCAAGTGCAAATATTGGTTCGGCACAAACTGCATCTCAAGCTGCGACTGATAATGCAAATCAAGATTACGATCTTGGTAATTTTAATGATGGAGCTGCTCAAGGTGAGGGTGGTTCTGATGGCGGTTCCGGCGATGGTTCAGGCACTGTAGATTAGACGTAATAGCCATAATTGAATTTTAATTATGGCTTTTTAAGGTAGTAATATGCACAAGGAACGTGGACAATCATTAGTATTAGGAAGTGTGTTTTTAGCAACTATTGTTGTTTCGCTTCTATATCTCTTCAATGTATCCCAACAAAACCTAAATAAAACAAAATTGCAAAATAGCGCCGACGCTACTGTAATCAGTGGTGCAAACCTGCTTGCTAGAGACTTAAATTTTAAAGCCTATACTAACCGAGCAATGGTGGCTAATCATGTTGCAGTTGCACAATATGTTGGCCTTTCTTCCTGGGGGAATTTTGCTGAAAAAACAGGTGAAAACATTGCCGATGTAACTTCTTGGATACCTTTGGTAGGCCAAATTACTTCTGCTGTAGAGGGCGTTTTAACAGCAATTAATCAGGTTTTGCAACCTGCTATGAAAGGGGCTGTATTTGCTACAGATATTGTTAATTCTGGATTGTCTCTATCACAAGATTTAATGAATGCAGCCACCATGGTCGCTCTTGTTGAGACTTCAAAAAATGTTTTAGAAGCAAATGATAGTGACGCATATGTTGATATTGCTTCAGCAGTAGGCGTAGGAGAGTTTCTTTTATATGATTGGGTTGATTTTCAAGGAAGCTATGATAGGCAAGATGATACTGGCCGTTATCAAGAACACTTTGATTTAATAACTAACTCTGTAGATCCCTTCACTGAGAACAGGAGTTTTAGCTGGGGGTTTCCCTTTTCTCAAACGATTTTCCCAGACAAAGTTAATACCAGACAAGCCGGTGGTACAGAGCTATTTAAAAACGGCGATGAGGCTGAGGTATGGAGTGCCATGGATACCTTAGGGTTTCATGTATATCATTATAGTTGTAGGTTAACTAGTGGTTGTAAATGGCGAGGAGGTGAGGTCCCTGTCGGTTGGGGAGCTAGTCACGCAGGCAGTGATAAAGATACAACCAACTATAGAAGTGATAGTTACTATGGCCGTTCTCGGGATATAAATGGAAGAGCCTCAAGATATGCTCATGAGAATGAAGAAGACATAAATTCATATTACTCAGGGTTACAAAGTTTTTATGATATTTCTCAAGTAGAACAAACAAACACAGCCCCTATGCTAACTCTAGCAATTTCTAAAGATAAATCAGACATAACCACGTCTAGTACATTAAATATAGGTACAGAAAACCCAGATTCAACCCGGTTAATAGACATAGATATTGAAGAAAGTGTTGCGTTACCAAGAGATAAACTGACAGTTTTAAGTAAAGCAAAAATTTACTATTATCGCGATCAATCGTTATGGGGGCGCAGCGATTCTAAATGGGAATATGGCAATCTTTACAACCCATATTGGCAGGTGACTTTGAATGAAACAGATAATAGTGAAAGAGTTTTGTTAACTGCTCTCGCACTGGTTTTGTGAGGTTTTATGAAATATCAAAAAGGCCAATCTTTAGTCGAACTTAGTGTGTTTATTACGTTCATTATTGCCCCTTTAATGTTGTTGTTACCTTACTTTAGCAAAATAATAGAAGCGAAACATTATTCAGATATGTCATCGAGGTATATTGCTTGGGAAAGGACAACATGGCTCGAAAGGACACCGGGTAACTGGAGTGGGAGCACGAGCACATTAGCTATTAAAAACTCTGACAGAGTTCATCAAGAAGTTCCTTGGCGAATACTAAATGGTCATAACTCAAGTATTGTTTCTGATAGTCCGGCCGAAGAATGGAAAAAAGAAGATGCAGCAGTATATCTATATTTTAATCAGGCATCACAAAACAGTGACGAATTTTTACTCGCTGAGTTTAATCCTGAGGAGGATGATAGTAATAATCACATATTCTTTAATACAGAATTAAATAAAAAAAGTGTTCCGGGAACTATGTCATCATTAATTTCAGGAGCACTATCAGTTTTAGAAATAGGTAATTTTAGCGTTGAGAAAAAAGGTTATTACGAGGCAAATCATAAAATACAAATAACAAGCCATAAACTATTAGAGTTTATAAATGAAGATAGTGAACAAGACCCCGGAAATGAAAATGCCGATGAAGAAAATAAACGTTCACATCAATTTGAATTTCCAATTGAGTCAAAAACCTATTTAGTTGCAAATGGGTGGAATGTTGGTGGTGAACAACATAATAAGAACCGTGTAAAGTCATTGGTCCCCTCTAATTTATTAGACGCTGGAATTATTAACACACTACGTGATGGTTTATCTCAAATTCCTATTGCTAAAAAGTTAAATTCAAGTTCGCTTAAATTTGGTTATATAAAAATGGATGAATTGCCTAACTCTCGAAAAGGAAGTACTAGCACACAAGGAAATGAAAAATGAAGAAGAATTTTTATCTCAAAATTATCTTAATAATATTTATAAGTTTTAAAGCCCATGCAAATATTAATTTTCCTGATAGTTCAACTGTGGTCGTGGTGTCAGATGGAATGCTCGTTGATGGCTTAAATATGAGGGCTTGGGAATTTAAAAGTAAAAATAAATTAAATGAAAACATTCATTATTTTACCAAACAATGGCAACCCCTAAGTGATAAGTTCACTCATAAACAATTAAAAGAATGGGAAGTGTTAAACGCTGTAATAGATGGGGTAATTTACACGGCTAAATTACGCTCTGCTGGGAATGATTTTACTTTTGGCTACATAGCAACCTCAGCGAAGCCAGACCAGCACTTAAGTAAAATAGATAAATCGCTACAAGATTTCCCTATGCCAAGTGGTACAACTGTAGTGAGAGAAATAAAATCGGCAGATGGGGCTAAGATATCAAGTACTATGATTTTAGATAATACGTTATCTGTGAAAAGTAATTTAAGTTTTTATAAAAAATATTTCACAAAACATAGTTGGACTATAGATAAAGCTATATATACAAAAAACCTTGATAATGGTGTATTCATCGCTAGAAATGGTCCAAATAACGTGAGTATAACTTTTATGCGAAGAAAACAAAGAACATTCATTACAGCGGTAAGAGAAGATGTTAAATAATTTACAGAAGGGACAGTCATCCGTTGAATATTTAGTGATTACTTCAGCTATGGTTTTTTCGCTCTTAATGCCAGTTCCTGATAATGAATTAACAAATAATAATTGGTTAACAAAATATCAAGGTAAAAACGTTGTAGAAATCTTAGCAGACAAATTTAAAAGAGCTTATAACAATTACAGCTATGCTAAAGCTTTACCACCATTACCTGATGACTTTGAAAGTCTATAAAGCAAGGAAGTACAAGTGAAAATAAGAAATTTATTAGATAAGAATTGGGTTTTATTGATTATATCTTTAATACTTGGTGTGGCCGCTGCTTGGTCTGTTGGAAAGTATATAGAGTCAAAAGAGGATGAATTAAAAACTTTTTACTCAAAAAGTGATGTAAAAAAAGTTCCAGTTATTGTGGTAACAAAACCATTATTTAAAGGCACTACTATTAATAAAGTATCTGTAGCGGTAAGGGAGATTCCAACAAACTATTTACCGGCCGGCACTATTCATCCGAGTGAATTCGCTGAGATTGATGGGCAAATGTTACTTACGGATGTATCTACTGGACAACCCCTTTTAAGGGCATATTTGCCTGGTAAAGGGTTGCAACAGTTTTCTGATATTTTAACCGATGGACGAAGAGCAGTTACAATACAAATAGATGAAACTAATTCAACGGCAGGGTTATTAGTAGCTGGTGATAAAGTTGATTTGTATTTATTATCAGAAAAACAGCAAGATAAACCTCAGTTAGAGCTACTTATTGAAAGTGTTAATGTTCTTGCAACTGGCCAAATTACAGCTGATAAGCATAAAGAAATAGTCGATGAGATATATAATGATCCAACCAACTATAGCACTTTAACTTTAGATGTTTCGGTACTCGATGCTGCTAGGGTAAGCCTTGCTAAAGAACATGGAAAGTTTGTTACTTTATTAAAAAACAGACAAGATAAAAAAATTGTAACAGAGCGTCTTGTGGATTCGTCATCTTTATTTAAATCATCAGGCGGTGAAGATGAAGTTGAGATGATCTTTGGTGGTTCAGGAGCTGTTGCTCAATCTGTTACAACCTATATTGATAAATCAAAAAAAACTGAAGTCGCTTCAGTGACAAAAAATAAATTATAAAAATAGTTGTAAAGGAATACATTTATGTATCGCGTTTTAAAGTACTGCATTATCGCCTTAATAATAATTTCATCAAAATCTTACGCACTAACACCTAGTGATATAGAAATGAAAGTTGGAACCTTGAGTTTACTTCCCATTGAGGACGTAAAAAGAATTGCAGTGGCAAAGCCAGGAGTTGTTAGCGCCAAAGTGATTGATAATAAAAGTGTACTGCTTATTGCAGAAACACCAGGTGAAACTCAGTTACAGATTTGGGATAAAAATGACAACAAAGCAAAGCTTAATATCATTGTTAGTTTAATAGATAATTCGACTTTGGTCGATAAGGTTAATGGCTTAATAGCTGGTTTACCAGGTTTGTCAGTAAGAGAAGTCGGAGGCCTAGTTGTATTAGAAGGCACTGTAGATAAAGCGACAGCTTCAAAAGCAGATAATATAGCAAAACTTGTTCCAAATTTAACATCTTTAGTCACAACAAAAGACCTTGAAATTAAGCAGATGATCCGTATGGATGTCAATATTGTTGAGATAGGTAAGAAAACACTTAAAAATTTAGGGGTTAAATGGGGCTCGTCAGCTGCTGGCCCTGCCTTTGGTGCTGTTAGTAATTGGACTAGTAATGATTTATTTTCAGTTTACACACCAAGTACTGTCTCAGACTCAATATTTGAACAAGTTGGGGATGTTCTTGTAGGGTCAAATAGTTTTTCACATTTTGGTATCGTGACAGGCCTCACTTCACAAATACAGCTTTTGTCGGAACAAGGTGATGCACGCATGTTAGCACAACCAACCTTGAGCACTCGCAGTGGTGAAAAAGCACGGTTCTTAGCGGGTGGAGAAATACCAATTCCTCTACTTTCTGCAAATGGTTCACCAAGTGTTGAATTTAAAGAGTATGGGATTAAGTTAGAGATCGAGCCAGTATCAGACACTGAAGGTAATATCGTATCTTACGTTAGTGCAGAAGTTAGCTCTGTAGATGCATCAGTACAAGTAGCAGGCATACCTGGTTTTAAAACGCGTGAAACAGAGTCAGTAGTTAATGTTAAAAACGGCGATACTATTGTCATTTCAGGCTTAGTTTCAAGCGAGATGTCTAAAGCTGTAAATAAAGTACCTTTTTTAGGTTCTATACCAATTTTAGGCGAGTTATTTAAATCTAGAGATTTTGCTGATAATAAAACTGAACTGGTGATTTTAGTTACACCTCACATAGTATCACTACAGAGTGAAAACCAAAAAAACAGGCTTAAGCGTGCCAGAGATATGATAGATGAAGCACAGCAGCTTGAAGCTTTTTATATTTTAGACTAAGGATAGCACTATGTTTGATGTAATTGTCCAAACTGCCAAAGGTACACCGGTAAATAGAATTAAATGCAATGAAAAAACCTGTGTGATTGGCAAAGATAAACAGCATAAAGTGAGTCTCCATGGTTTTAAGGTATCTAAAGAGCACGCGAAACTTTATTTAAATGACGAGGGAATTTTCTTAGAAGACAGAGCAAGCCGTACGGGTACACAAGTAAATGGAAATAAAATTGACTCTGCTGGTCCGCTAAAGTCCACTGACCTTATCGAAATTGGTGGTTATCATATAAGAGTAGAACTTAACGAAGGCTTTGATTCATTAAAAGAAAACAAACCTGAAAATACACATTTAAAGTCTAGTTCTGAAGTAACTTTTGATGATCTTACACCACAAAGTAAACAATCTGTTGAAGTACATAATGAAGCAACTGTAGAAGAACTAGAAACTCGTAAAAGAATAAAAAAACGTAACGAACTTAGGAAAGAAGTACACAAGGAGTTAATTAAACAAATTGACCTTCGTCGAGTAAATGTATCAGAAATGAGCGATGAGGAACTAAGAAAGCAAAGTAAAGGGCTTATTGAGTCAATAATCTTTAAATTACAAATACCAGTAAACGTAGATTTTGATGAGCTTTGCAAAGAGGTTCTAGATGAAACTATTGGATTAGGGCCACTTGAAAATATTATTAGTGATCCTGATGTTTCAGAAATTATGGTTAATTCCCACGATGAAATATTTTATGAAAAAGCGGGTAAGCTATTTTTATCTGACATTGCTTTTACTGATGATCAAGCCGTATTAAGTGCTATTGAGAGAATTGTTACACCGCTAGGGCGAAGGATTGACGAAGGCCAGCCAATGGTTGATGCGCGGCTAAAAGATGGGTCTCGTGTAAATGCCATTATTCCGCCTTTAGCATTAAAAGGACCTTGCATCACGATTCGTAAATTCATGGCCAAAAAGTTAGAAGCAGAAGATTTAGTAAACTTTGGTTCGATGTCTTCGGCCATGGTTAAGTTTTTACAAATGACAGTTGTAAATAAGAGGAATGTAGTTATTTCTGGTGGTACTGGTTCTGGTAAAACAACATTGCTTAACGTTTTATCTAATTTCATTCCAGATGATGAACGTATAATCACAGTCGAGGATGCCGCCGAGTTAAAACTTTATCAGCCTAATCTAGTATCACTAGAAGCAAGGCCCCCAAACCAAGAAGGTAAGGGAGCTGTAGAAATTCGTGACTTAGTAAAAAACTGCTTACGTATGCGACCAGACAGAATTGTTGTTGGTGAGTGTCGTGGTGGTGAAGCACTGGATATGCTTCAAGCCATGAACACAGGCCATGATGGATCTTTAACAACTGCTCACGCCAACACTCCGCGAGATTGTATATCACGTTTAGAAGTAATGGTTATGATGGCCGGAATGGATTTACCTATACAAGCTATACGAGAACAAATTGGTTCCGCAGTTAACATGATTGTGCAGCAATCACGTTTTAGCGATGGCTCAAGACGTGTTACTTCTATTTGTGAAGTAACAGGCGTTGAAGGTAACGTACTTCAGCTTTCTGAAATATTTAAATTTAAGCAAACAGGCTATGACATAAACGGCAAAGTACAAGGTGAATACGTCGCAACAGGAATGATCCCTGAGTTTTACGAAAAGCTTCGCGATAGAGGTGTTGATGTTGACCTTGGTATTTTTAAAACAGGCGATCATCATGAGTAATATAGTAATAATGACACTGGTTGGGCTAACAGTAACCTTACTTATTTATGCTGGTAACTTTGTTTCCCGTGAGTTGGCACAAAAATACCGAGAAACATTCACTCATGCGGCCAAAGTAAACCTATCAGATATGTTTTTATTTATAGAACCACAGAAACTGTTTATTTTTAACATGATAGGTATGTTTGTATTTTTTTTAATAGTTTGGGTATATACAGGGGCGGTTGTACTTGCATTTATATTAGTGAGTATTATTGCCTTTTTGCCACCCTATTTTTATAAATTTTTACAAAAGCGTAGACGTAAATTGTTTATAAAGCAGTTGCCTGATGCCTTGAACATGGTATGTGCTTCGATGCGCTCAGGGTCAAGTTTAACGAATGCGTTAGAAACGATGGCACAGGAACAATCCGCACCAATCAGTCAAGAGTTTTCATTGTTTTTAAGAGAGCAGCGCCTCGGTGTAGACTTTAACGATGGCTTGAATAATATGTTAACTCGTATCCCTGAGCTTGACTTTAAATTAGTGGTTTCTGGCATGCAAATTTCTAAGGAAATAGGAGGGAATCTCGCTGAAACTCTTGAAAGGCTAGCGGACACACTTAGAAGAAAATTAGAAATGGAAGGTAAGATAGATGCATTAACTGGTCAAGGTAAAATGCAAGGCATAGTAATGACTGCATTACCTTTATTTATAGGCTTTATTTTATATCATATGGAGCCTATACACATGATGCGGCTTTTTACAGAGCCAATGGGGTGGGCTGTTTGTGCAGTTACCGCAATAATGCTTTATGTTGGTTATATATTCATCCGTAAAATTGTAAATATAGATGTGTAGGTGAATAGATGCTTTTTATATTAATAACAGCAGGCATATCACTATTTTTACTTTTTTATAGTGGTTATAAAATTAAACAAGGGCTCCCTGAAGATACTCGTGATTTTATGGATCCGCTTCCGCCATCATTAAAATTAATATGGCCATTTGTGCGTTTAGCTGCATTTTACATCGGTGAACGTTTACCCATTGATTACCTTGTAAAGACAGGAAAAAAATTACAAATATCTGGGCTCTCTTATGTTTTGACTGCAGAAGAGTATTTTGGTGTAAGGGTTGTATCGTCACTATGTTGTACACTATTTACATTCTTAGTCTGTGCAATGCTTGATGCCGTTACTTTTATGGCCTTAGTTTACGGCGCTATATTTGGCTATTTTTTACCGCTGTTAACACTTAACGACCTTAAAAAGAAGCGTCAACTGGCAATAGTAAAGTCACTCCCTGTTTACCTAGATTTTATAACCATGTCTGTAGAAGCCGGGTTAAACTTAACAGGCGGCCTTAGCCAAGCGGTTGATAAAGGACCTGAAGGGCCTTTAAAAGTTGAATTTGGTAAGGTGCTTAGAGACTTAAGAGCTGGCGTTAATAAAGTTGATGCGTTTAGAGCAATGGCAGAGCGAGTACAAACTTCCGAAGTAAACAATCTTGTTAGTGCATTAGCACAAGCCGAAAAAACAGGGGCAAGTTTAGGGTCAACTTTAAGAGTGCAATCAGATCAACGTCGTGTTGAGCGTTTCCAACGTGCAGAGAAAAAAGCACTAGAAGCGCCAGTAAAGTTGGTGTTTCCGCTAATCATGTTTATTTTCCCTGTTACATTTATGATTTTGTTTTTCCCAATAGTAATGAAGTTTATGTATGACCTGTAACGCATTTAATCATCAAGTAAAAACAATAACAGGGCACACCATTTGTAATTTATTTATTGCAAATACGTGGTGGTTACGTTTAAGGGGATTGCTGGGCAGAACGCTTAAGGAAAATGATGGGTTACTTATAACACCTTGTAACTCAGTTCATATGTTTGGTATGCGATATGCCATAGACGTTGTTTATTTAAATAAACAAAACACGGTTATAAAAATTGTTAAAAACTTACGCCCCTGGCAATTTAGTGCATGTGGTAAAGCATACAAAGTAATTGAGTTATCAACAAAAAATAATAATACACAAACACTAAAAGTTGGCGACAACTTAATAATAGAATAACTGAGAAGTACATGAAAACTATATATATAGCATTAATGATTTTACTTATTTCTGGTTGTAGTAGCTCACCACAGCAAGAGCCAGAATCAAAAGTAAACTTAGTCGAAATTGAAAACAGAGCTGAAGCTGCCTATTTGGCAGGGCACTTAGATATGGCAGAAGGCCTATATAGGCAGTTAATTAAATTAAAAGATAGCTACCCCCCAGCGTGGTTTAGGCTCGGTAATATTTATACCCGAACTAACCGTTTAGACGCTGCTATTAGTGCCTATCAACGCTGTATTCAATTAGATGTAGAGCATGATAAAGCATGGTACAACTTGGCTATTGCCAGAATGAGACAAGCAACAGATGTGTTAATAGAAGCGCAAAAACACCTTGAAGAGAACTCTGCAGGTAAAGCACAAATGGATGAGCTTTTTATTCAATTAATGCGTCTGCAAACCGGGAAAAAAGAGTAGGGAGTAGTAGGGTGAGTAAGCTAAAAAGGAGTTTACAAAAGCAGCGAGGGCAATCAATGGTGGAGTTTTCAATAACCCTGCCATTTTTAGCGCCGTTGGTGTTAGTGCTTATCATGTTGCTTATACAATGGGTGCTGATTTACAAAGATAAAGTAACTCTAAATGCGGCAACATTTGATGCTGCGCGTGCAGGGGCATTAAATCATGGCAGTATGTCTAAAATGCAAAGTGCACTTGCACAAGGCATGATGCCACTATTTATGGTTGACTCAGGCGATGATCCAGATGGGTTCGATGTAGCTACCGCGTTTGCAAAGTCTAAAGCATATACTGCAATCGCCTCCAACATAACGGTACTTAATCCTACAAGTGATGTGTTTAATAAATTTAAGCAACGTAGGCACTATAAAGACGGGCCTACAGTCTACGAAATACCGAACGACAACTTGATGTACAGAAACCCGCAGGTTGAAACAATATCAAGTGACAAAAAACTTAATATACAAGATGCCAACTTACTACAAATAGAAGTTGATTGGTGTAAACGCCTAGAGGTGCCATTAGCTAACTGGTTAATAGGTAAAATTTTAACCTTAACAGACGTAGACCCCGATCCCACTTCAGACAAATTTGTTTATTATATACCAAACCAAGAACAACTAACGTGCTCTGCATTGGGGGCTGTAACATCCTCAGCAGGGGATACAAGTTACAGCGGGTACTACATTACAATTAAATCTTATGCACTAATCCGAATGCAAACACCATATCGGATGTAAGGGAAAGCACCAACAATAAGGGTAAGGAAAATGAACGCAAAACAACTTTTAGCACTGCTTTTAGCAGGCTCATTAAGTGTAACACTCGTTGGGTGTAACGAATCAATAAGTGAAGATGATTCTACATCAATACCTGGTGGAACCGGTGGAGATACCGGTGGAGATACCGGTGGAGATACCGGTGGAGATACCGGTGGAGATACCGGTGGAGATACCGGTGGTGATACCGGTGGTGATACCGGTGGTGAACCTATTGAATACGTGGGTACTTGGGAAAATAAAGACGAAGACGGTGATGGCGTGCCTGATGAACAGGATGATTATCCGTTTGATGCCGATAAAACCACGATTACGGTTGTTCAAGAAGAAGAGTTTAATAATAACGTTGCTGAAGCAAACCCAGTTGGGAATATACCCTTTAAAGTATCGGGGGGTATTTCTGAAAATGTAGATATTGATGATTTTAAATTTAATATCACCAGCTCAATGCTATTTGAAGACTTATCAGTGACGTTTATACTTTTTAAAGATGATTCACGTTTCACACCGTCTTTAACGATTATTAATAATAATGGCGATGTTATTTCTACTATACCAACTAACATTGAGCACGTTGGTAAAGTGGGTCAAGCTATTACTTTCTCGCCTAAGCAAGCAGGTGAATATAATTTAAGTATTACTGATAGAAATACCTTAGGTACAGATAGCTTTACATATTCAGTACATGCCTTTATTGATATTGATAAAGATGGTGTTCCTAACAATAAAGAGCAGGCCTTAGGAATGAATTACCTCGGTCAGCATACCGATAGTGATAAAATTCCTGATGGTAATGAGTACCATATTTATTCATCTAATTTCAGCTTCGGTCATGATGTAGATGGTGATGGGATTCCAAATTGGCTTGATTTAGACAGCGATGATGATGGTATTACTGATGATATAGAATTAACCTACGATTTAGATGGCGATAAAAAACCAGCCTTTATAGACCTAGATAGTGACAATAATGCAGTTCAAGATTCAGATGAATTAAACTTAGTTGAGTTTATCCGTTACGATCTTGATGGTGATGGCATCCCTAACTTTTTAGATAATGACGACGATGGCGACTTTTTGTTTGATGTAAACGATCCGCAGCCACTAGTAAAACTAATTGATATAAATAACTTATACCCATCAAATACCCCAGTTATTAGTTCTGCAATATACTCTCATAGTGACCAAGCAGTATTTATTAACAAAGTTAGGCCTTTTTATCCTGCTAATTTAAATGCAGAAAACCTTAAAGGTAATGCAGCACATTTAGTAATGTTAAAAGGGGATGACAAACAGCCCGTCGTTAATTTACCAGTGACGATTACCTCAGAAAATAAAATTGAATTTGTTATACCTAACTACCCAAAGGTGGCGCTAGGTGGTGAACCAATTACATTATTTTTAGCTTTAGATGGCTATAAAACCAATAGTATTGATGCCACATTACTGCATCCAAAAACACCAATTATTACAGACATCCCATCTAGAAATGTAGTCGAAGGGGAGGAGGTATTAATAATAGGTGAAAACTTAGAGAGTGGTACTTCATTAGTCTTTGCAGATGGCCCAACAATACAGCTAGATTACATAGACGATACAAGTGCTAATTTTATTGTGCCTGAAAATATTGGAACTGGCTCGTTTAGCTTACAAAATGTATTTGGCGAAAGTAATTATTCAAGCATTAGTAAAACCAATGATTTATTAGTAACTATTAGTGTTCCGGATTACTTAAATATTGAAGGTGATTTCTCTTTAGATGGTGAAGATGTAACGTTTTCTAAACCTAATGATTTTAATAATTCAGAAGTAAATATAACTGATAAATCAGAATATATAACTTTATTTTGGAAAAATGGTATTCGTTTTTTGCAAGGTTATATTTTAAATGATAACTCAGTGCAGTTAAGCATTGATAGCACTTTGCAATCTCTCGTTCTTCGGGCTTATGAGTACAATGAAAATATACAAAACCCACAGGGGTTAGTTGATAAAATGGTGGAGTTAGATTCTTATGTAGAATTTAAAGCATGGTATATTGATTCATTACAAACAGAGCCATTAGATATTTTTTTACTAGATGAATCTTATAATATCATAGGTAAAGCAACTAAAATTGCTAATGAATTATTTAAAATAAATAATACTAGTACTTCCAAGTTATTAAAGGAAAGCTCTAACAGAGGCCTTGCTAAAATAGCTTTCAGCCAAAGTGAGTCAGAAGAAAGTCAAAGACCTACATATTCGCCAGACCAAAGTCAAGCAGGAATAAGAATAGAGGCCACTCAAAAAGGGTTGTTTGACTTATTCGATTACGATGGCTTTTCAGAACTTCAAAATAGCTCACCAATGTACTTGAGTGCAGCTGTATATAAAATTAATAATGAGCTTGTCGTTTCAGAACAACCGGAGGTTGGTTTAGATCCATCAGATAAAGATAATAAGAAACCAAAAACATATTCACATATTACATCATTTATAGATCGTGACATGATAGCCCCGTCAGAATACCGTGTTTTTGCTATTTCGCTTTGGTCTAAAGATGCTTATTTAAAAGCTTGTCAATATCAAAACTGCTTAATTGAAGTTCTTACTCCAGGAATAAAAAATAATCCCGTTGACGATCTGGAAAAGTTGAAAGTTTCAAAATACCTTTTTATAAAGAACTTAGTTGATGCCCTTATATTACCAACATTTGACTCTGTTCTTAATATGGCAGCAGATGAAAAAGGTGAAAGGAACCCAATTGATCCAAGTGGCTATGTCATACCTGAAGAAGGGCGTGGTAAACCTGCAAAGTTACTTCTTGAGGTTGTCTGGAAAGCGATGCCAGGTGTTATCGATGCGATAGATGATGCTTTTTTGGATGGAAGGGTTACCAAAGATGAACAGGCTGATATTGTTGCTGAAGTAAAAAAGGTAATGTTAAACGAAGAAAAAGCCTTACGCAATTTAAAGCCAGGACCGATACTTTCATCAATAGCAGAATACTACGGTTTTGGGCTATCAGATTGGCTTTCAAGTGTAAGAAACGAGATTGCTGAGAAAATTGCCGAAAAATTTATTCCCGTTTACGGTCAAATAAAAGCGGCTTTAGATGTTTTATCTGTAGTAAGTGATTCATCAAATTTAGCCGAAGCCTGGTATGATTTTTATACTATGGAGATGCGTTATGAATTTAAGATTGAATGGGGGTTGAAAATTTTAAAACTAAGCCCAGGCATATTATCTAAAGATAACTTCATGCCGGCTTTAACCATTACCGGTATTGGTTTATGCCCGCAAACCTCTGCTTTTAATTCTCCAATATATCCGAAAATATACTATAAAGATATTACGACAGGCGCTAATAAAGAGGTAATAATTAAAAACTTAGGTTCATTAGATGACTCTTATAGGCCAAACAAAGCATGTAATGAAGTAGATGTATATATCCCGCAAGAAATAATTGCTCAGGCTACGTTAGACTCTAAGATTGAGGTAGAGGTTGTTTTTGACGATAATATAGCTAATTCAGCCGCGCAAAATAGTTCACCTAAATACTTAACGTTTGCGGATGGTTTAAAAATTGACAAAATCAATCCAAATCCAGCATTTACTGAACAGCTTGTTACAATAACGGGAGTAGGGTTTGATACTACTAAGTTAACTAACAATGAGGTGTATTTTACCTCAGAAAATGGTGAACTTTTAAAAAGTGATGTTCTATCTGGCGATAACACTCAGATTAAAGTAAAAGTACCTAACGGCGCTGTAACAGGCACTGTTATTGTTAGAGTGGGTGATGATGAAGATTCAAGTGCTATAGTAATTTCTGAATCCACAATTACTTTTACTTTTGGTGATAACGGTAATGTAATTGATGATAGTTTTCAGGTAAGTGTAGACGGTGAAATAATTGATGAAACGACGCCAGGACAAAGAAAGAAAACTAATACATTAACAACTGAGCAAGGTGAGCATGATATTATTATTACAGGTATAACGGTTCCAGACCAACGAGCAACTTATTACATTTGCTTTTCAAATAACGTTGATGTGATATCTGGTCAAACTAATGGCAAAGTTGATTTTGCTGTAGGTACCCAATTCTCAAAAAATTTAAAAATAAAGGTGAACAATACACCAAATTCCAACCCTGTAGGGTGTAAGTTTTTTGATAACTCTGTTGGTGTTAATTCTACGTTAACAATTGATTAGATAGATTATGTAGAGCCTATACAAAGGCTCTACAATAAAAAGGAACGCTATGTTAAAAAAAACAATATGTGTATTGCTCGGTTCATTAGTTTTACAAGGGTGTGTAGACTCCCATTCTGTTAATGGTGTTATTGAAGGTTCTGTCGAACTAGAGCCCGATATTGGACTGTTTAATTATAAAGTGAGTATTGAAGGCCTAGAGCGTGGTTGTTATATATACCTTTCTAAACCAGGTAACGACTTCTGGCATGTAGAAGATCAACAAAAAATGTTACAGGGGGTTTCTTGTTTTAATAATGAGCGAAAGTTATTTGCTCAAGCACCTGACGTTATTAGTTTTACTTGGACAGAGGTTGATGGTGGGTTTAATTTTACTATGGATGCCACAGCAATCAGTGTAGATGATGAAAAGCTTAATATTTACACAACATCCCCTTTATTTGTTCCGTTAACAAAGGATTTGAAATGAAATCACGATTAATAGCGCTTTCTAGCATTATGGTATTAAGTACAGCAGCATTTGCTAATGAATCAAATGTGAATTTTCCTGCTAAGGATAATCAAGATCCATTATTTATAAAAAAGTGCGAAGAGTTTAGACAAGCTAAAGCTGATAAAGACATTGATACCTTGATGTCTTTTGTACCAAAGCATTTTAAAGATACGGAAGACGAACAAAAACGCGCTGTCGCATATTTGAGTAAAAAGGCAGAAAAATTTCAAAAGTATGTAACAAGCCCTGAATTCGAGGTTTTATCTCAAAAACTATCAACAGAGACAAAACCTCTTTTTGCTCAAGTTAAAATTGAGGCTAAATATGGTGAAAAGAACTTAGTGTCGGATGGTTGTGGCTTTAAATATACCAAAGAAGACGGTTGGATAATTATTATTGCGTCTAGCTAATTGGCTTTTCGAATACCTTAAGTATTTATATGTTATGAGAGTATGCAATTAAGCATGCTCTTTCTATTTAAAGAGAGAGTTTTGGCTAATTCAATTATATTAAAATCACTATTAGAAACGATTAAATGGCTATTCATTTGGCTAACCGTAGCTGGGCTTGTACTAGGTGTTTTAAGTCAAGGCTTGATTTTTAATACAAGCGATGGGCTTGATGTTATATTAATTTTTGCGCTTTTGATGTTTCAACATCGATTAAAATTTGATGAACACAATAATCAAATAGATGTGAAGTTGGGGGCTTATTTTTTTAAGAAAAAAATCTTCACGTTTAGTCATCATACTATTGATACTTGCACGATTAAAACAATTTCATGCCAAGATAATAAAGCTATTAGCGTGATTGATATTAATTACACATCACCAGAAGGCAAATTGAGCACTTACACGTTTAGGTGTTTTAAACAAGCCAAGCAAGCGCAGTTAGTAGTGAGTAAACTGTCAACTTTTGAGCGCGCTTATACGGCTAAACGCGAAGAAGCCGAGGCTGAAAAAACAAACTCAGCAACAGTGAATGAGTTTTCAAAAGCATTCCCGCAAAATACTATTTTCGGTAATGCTGAGGCCAAAAATAATATTTCCATTCTAAGGTGTGCACTGCCACTTCCTAATAGTAAGAAAAAATCAGTCTACTTTACCGTAGCCTGTTTTGCTTTACTTACACTATTTATTGCTTATTCATCACAAAATTGGAAATCATCTTTTGCGTTTTTAGTAATAACTTATGTAAGCTATTACTTTGCTAGGGTAATTATTTGTAATAAATACTATTTTATAAAAACAGCGCCTTTAAGCTCCATTATCATAAACGATGATGAGCTTTATTTACCCGCGTTACTATTCACTGATAAAAAACCTCGCACACTAAGTAAGCAAAATATTATCAACATAAAGGCTAAATGGAATTACAATTACGATTCTATTGAAAACTCTGTTGGCAGAACTTCAAAAAGATCACACTTAATATCCCTTGTTTTTGATACCACAAAAGGGCAGAGTATTTCGCTTTCACACTGGAGTGTTGATAGTGAGGCCCTAGTATATTCGTTATTAAAATACCAATACCCAGTTTCATTAGATAGAACAAGCGAAATGGTTTACCCATTTAAGCGTCATGTTGGTTTGATGGTTGGCTTATTTATTGTGATAGTAATTATAAACGCGAGTAATTTACCAAACCTTATAAGCTCTCTTAATTCGTAAAAAATAAACTGAACATCCATTTTAATTTTATGAAATTAAAAGCTACGTTTTAATTAGTTTAAAAATAGTCGGGGTGCTCCAGCTCTATGGCAATTGCAAGATAGCGTCAAGAAAATAACAGTGACACCCATCCTAAATCTTGCACTTTTCGAAGTTACAAGCTAGCTTTTGTGTGATGTTAAAAACAAGCAGGGTGTCCTATGTCAATCGCAAGAAAACGACAAATAAGTTTGGTTGATACAAAATATTATCACTGTATTTCGCGTTGCGTGCGCCGTGCATTTTTATGTGGTGAAGACCGCTTTACAGGTAAGTCTTACGGGCATCAACGATGCTGGGTTGAAAACAAACTGCTAGAGTTAGCCAAGATGTTTTGCATTAATATATGTGGTTAAGCCGTAATGAGTAACCAACAAAATGTTGGAATATTTTACAACAGGCAGTAGGCCCGCAGGGCGGAAGGCAGGATTCCTGAGGTACACTCATTTAGTACTGTATGTTGATGATAAAAAAGCGAATAGGTTAAATGATAAAGCGCTTATTATCCGTTGGCATAAACTCTGTAAAGGAACCGTACTTACGCAAAAATGCATACAGGGTGAAAAAGCTAGCAAAGAAGATAACTGAACAGGTAGGTTTTATTCGTTGCCATCCTGTCCGCCTAATGGCATTTAAGCTTATTCCCTATAAATTGTGGGAAGGGCTTTTACTTTCGATAATCAGCAATTACTAGCTTTGTTAAATGAAGCGGCACTTGTAAAGTGTATGTGGATTTAAACCCGATTAAAGCTCACCGTACAATTCACGTGCATATTTCATGGTGCAGTTGTCCGGCCTGGACTCCTCCAAACTAACTAATATAAAAAGGCCTTCGTATAAGTTAATTACGAAGGCCTTTAGTATCCTGAAGTTATCAGAGTAAGTTATTTTTTACGGCGTCTCAATATCGAAAGTGGTGCCAACATCAATGTAAGCCAAAATAGGCTGCCGCTATCATCATCACTTGAATTAACCTCGTCTGGTTCTTCCTCCGGCTCTGAGCCTTCATTTGGGATTGTTACTGTAACAGTGACTGTACCTTCAACAAAAGCCCCGTTATTGTCGGTTACTGTATAAGTAAAAGAGTCGGTTATGACCGTGCCTGGTGCTTGATCAGAAAATGCAGAGGTTGCATCATAAGTTACTTCATTTTGTTCTAAAGTAACCAATCCAATAGTCCCATCAGTTTGTATACTATTAATAGCTAATGTATCACCATCTGGATCAGAGTCGTTTTCTAAGGGCTTAATTACTTTAATTTCTCCGGATTTCAAAGAGATATTATCAGGCTTAACTTCGGGCGCATTGTTAGAAGGTTCATTGCTAACAGGTGTATCTGTATAAATAGGCTCTCCGGCACTTATTTGGTATCCCCCCATACTTGCATTTTCATCTTGATGCATAACTTCTACATAAATTTTTGATTCAAGTTGTGATTTATCAAATTTATAATATACATAATCTGTGTTGGATGGATTGCTCTGCAAAGTGATATTTTCTTGAATGGGAGTTGTACCATCAGATTTGTATATATTAAGGGTAGGAACCATCCCCAAACTCATGTCAGATACCCGTACAACTAGCTGTTTGGTTACATCTATGTCATTTATTTCATAAAAATCTTTGTCGCCCTTATTATTGATTACTCCATTCATATATACATTATTTGAAGCCAATTGTTCGCTAAAATAAAAGTCATCATTATAGTCTGAGCGTGGTACATCGTTAACAACTAACGTGGTTTTACCTATACGTACGAAATTTTCATCTATGCTTGGCAAAGCCTCCATCTCAGGTACTGAGCCATCAAGTGTAGGCGTTAATAAACCTGTTGTAGTATAAATTGCATTTCCATCATCATTATTTACATGTACTTCTATTTGGTAAATACCATTTTCGTTATATGGTGCTATTACCGAGTAGATACCATCTCCCGCTACGGCATCGCCTTCTAGACCATCATCAGACATTTCTAAATTAGTTGAATTTTGATCAGGATCGGTAATGGTTGCTAACACATTAGCGCCCGTGATTAGTTTGTCTTTAGTAATCGCTGCAGTTAAGATCATAGGACTGGGGTAGGTGACAGAGTTTCCTTGAGATCCTTCAACACTTAATGTGTAGCTGCCCGATAGGGTAGGTTCAGCACTCACATTAACAATAGCATTTAAGCTATTGGTATTATTTAAATTAGTAACTTGTAACTGCCATTCACCTGTTCCGTGTGATGTTATGTGTTGGTTAGTAATATAAGCACCGCAAGTTAACGTTTCTGAAGAATCATTACAGTTGAAAACCACATCGCTTACTTCACTACCTGTACTATCTAAAAGAGTAAGTTGTACATCATCTAGGTTGGCGTTGTGGTTAATAAACACACTCACGTTATCCAACCCTGAATCAACGGCAATCACTTGAGTGGCACTTTGCGAACTTTCTATCGTAAGGGTTGTAGATGCTAAATTTTGGTTATCTGTTGCAGTAGCATTAGCTTGTAAAAAAGCATCTACAATTTCAGCAAGCGTGGTGGGTGAAGAAAAGTATTTCCCACCAGTTTCGCTAGCAAGTGTTAATAATGGCCCTGTAGGTGATGCAAAACCATAGCCTAAACTAAAAATAGCGATGTCATTATTTTGATAATTGGCGATAATCTGTTCTTGTGTATAGCTTGAGTCGTTGTCATAGCCATCAGCCAAAAGAAAAACAACGCCAGGTGCATTGCTTTCTTCGTTGAATTGATACGCGGTTAAATTATCTAATGCAAGTTGTGAAGCATCGTAGAGTGCAGTAGTGCCATTTTCGTAAATAGCATCTATTGCTGTTTTTAGTTCTGTTTTAACATTTGAATTAGGACTATCAATTTTTGTAATAGGATAATCTTGGTTAACAAGCTCTTTGTCTGAAAAAGAAATAAGCCCCATTGATGTACCACCTGAAGATGACGCATCAACAAGCACTTTAGCAGCTTGTTTGGCATTACTCATTGCTGGACCTAGCATACTATAAGAGCGGTCTATCACAATTTGCATGTCTATATCACCTTCAACCCACTCTACACTAAGCTGGTTTTGACAGGAATCTTGCGCTGCTGGTAATTCGATCTTTAATGGTGTATTTGTATCCGGAGCATTATCCGCCAAAGTTAAATAGCGTGTTCGGCTTGGCTGTGCGGTTTTACGGCCAGATTTAGGATCATCTTTAATATCTTGCAGAAGCACTTCCCACGCACTTTTACCATATATTCGGCCTTGTGCTGTACTGTCAATATTACCAATAGTGTCCTTAGTTGAGTGATTTAACCATTGCATACCTGCCGTTAATGCTTGCCATTGGTTACTCATGATAGAGGTTGTTGGTGCATCTGACTTAATAGGAGTGTTAGGCTCTGCTGAATCAGTTGTACCTTTATACTCATCAAATAAACCATACGCATAATGGCTCCATTCATGTGCTAAAGTATATCCTGCTCCTTTTGGGTCCTGTAGCATGTTATGGTCTTGACCTGGGCCCGAGCCATTAGGAAAAACATCACCAAACCAAATGTGCATGCCATTTGCGCCAAAACCGGAAACATTAGCTCGCGGCCACTCTCTTTCACCCCATATAATATCAGACTTAGAACGATGCTTGTTTTCTCTAAATACTCTTACTTTGCCAAGCTTATGTGCGCCATTAGTTTGCTCACAAACTGCATTTGCAAAATGGGAAAATATTTGCTCGTAGGCAACTTTATCTGATCCTTGAGGGTTATTATGCAAAGATACTGTAATATCAAATACCGCTTTAGATGAATCAGTACTTAATGATGATGTGTTTTGTACTCCTTGTGACATAAGAATGTTTTGATGTTGCTGCTGGTCATCCGTAGTTACACGTGACAACCAGCTGTTAGCTGCAACGGCTGAGCTTGAGGTTAAAGCAAGCCCCACGCAAATCGCACTTTTAGTTAATTTACTTTTTTGCACTGTTAATTCCTTTTTTTGTTAACGGTTATTGGTGATTTCTCTAATCATTGAACATGCTATAACTTTAAATAATTAGAACTACTATTATCGTTTATTCTTAAATATATATAGATCAGTATTTATATTCTCAAGTATTGGTAAAAGGTTCACATTTAAGTAAGGAAAATTAATTTTTATTATTTTACATTTAGATGTATTAAATTTTTTACTGATTTTCTGAATTTTCTGAATTTACTGAATAAAATAAGAGTTAAGCAATAAATGCATGAACTAAAATAATGCTTGGTGGCTACAATAGACGGGATACAGGTACATCGCTTAATCATAACGTATGTCCAAGTTATAATGTGGCGAAAATAGTGAGTTCGAAAATTATAGTTAAACATTTCAAATTCATTATTTGGGTGTTTAGTGATCTCCCCAATAGTGTGAGAGTAATAGAGAGTTATAGGTGTGCGTATAATTGATGCAGAATCCACAATAACATTTTTCTTTATCATCATCATCCTTGAGCAATTTAATCCTTTCAATGCAATTACTCTAGCAAAAAATAATTTTAAAAAAAACCTGTCTGTTAATCTAAGTTATAAAATTGGAAAAGTAATAAGAGCTTTCTTTCTATTATGTATTAAAAATTAATATCGTACTTTAATTTAAAAAAGTTAATCTTTACAAAGAAGCATGTTTTTAACTCTAAAGTTCTCAACGGTAATTAAAACATGGAAGTATGTGTTAATAACTGTTTCAAGGTACTGTAAGCTGTTAGCAAAGTAGTATTTGAGTATTAAACTATAAAAACAGTTTTTATATGATTATATCTTTCAAGCTTTCAAAATTAGGTCGCAGGTTGAATTGAAGACTAGCTTAAATGTTGAGTTTAGAGTTTTTTTGAAAATAAAGTGTACACTTTATTTTATCTTGTTCTATTAGTACTGGACTATGGTGTGTATATAGTGTCTTAGGGGTAGCTACGGCATGAAAATGGCCGTTTGTACTTAGCTCAAAAAACCTAATTTACTAAAAAAGGAAATTCATTTTTCATGATGGTGTATCAATGAGTTACAAATTACAAAAACAAAGCAATGGGCAGCTAATATTTACAGATAATGGCGGAGTCTCAGGGGTTATATTTCACTTTTTGTTAATGTGCTTAGGCGCATGGCTAATTTATATTAGTGTTATAGGTATATATGAAACAGGTGAGTTAGTTTGGTCCAGTATTATAATTCTATTGGGTTTAGTGCTGTGCACGCCGGTATTAAAAGTCAATAAAGTAATACTATGAATCGCCCCGTGTTTGCCAGAGACTCAATAACTTGAGAAACTGGAACTATGAAAAAATCAAATCGCTATACATC